>DKOD01000158.1:0-1068 GCA_002469865.1 Alphaproteobacteria bacterium UBA7371
GATTGAAGCATGGATGAGGCCTCATCTCTTGCATCAAGATCCATGAGGGCGAGGGCAAGCTCCAAACGCAATTCAGGCTGTTGTGGCCTCAGATATAGAGAAGCACGGTCAAACAACAACACCCGTTGGGCGGTATCTTCTCGGCTCAAAAGCAAGGCCATGGCCCTGAATGATTCCGCCACACCATCCACAGGTCGGCGCGGAAGGATGGTGGGGAGTTGAAGATTGCCGAATTTGTCTTCAACAACCCGGACCCTGGCGAAATCATTTTCATGACCTTTAAGAAAACCACGCAACAACGATCGGTCACCCTGCTGGCGAAGCACCTCCGCCGAAGCCAACAAGGCCCTGGTCTTCAGACCACTTGGGAAACGCACAACCTCTGAAAATTCTGCCAATGCTTCGTCAAAACGCCCCTGCAAGAACAAAAGACATCCCGTCATGTAGCGGCGCAAAAGATCTTCAGCGCTATCATCGCCAACCGGTGCCACCAACCCAAGGGCTTGGTCATAATCACCCTGGGCTGCCTCCAGCCAAGCACTGACAAGCAAAAAGGTTAGGGGATTGGGAACCGAGGCCAACGAATTTTTTGCTTGTTGAAATTCCGCCATGCGCACATCACGAAGCATGGTCACAAGATGCAGCACCTCATCATCAGCTTTCTTGGCAACCAAGGGTTCAGCATGGATGGCTGCCGCGTCCATGTCACCCGACATGGCAGAAACCAACACCAAGGCTTGGCGCAACCGGTCATTATCCGGATCCAGCGCCAACACCTCTGCAAGATAATCAGCAGCCTGGGGGTTATCATCATGGCGCAGGGCATGCTGGCCTGCCAAATAGGCGCCCGCCACTTCTGCCTTTGCAGGTCCCACGGCACCCATGAGGGCCACACATAACGTCATGACGAAGATCACAAGAAAATGCATATAACCCCTCAGGCCAATTCGATCATCCCGACCCTTACATATTTGGGTAATTAGGACCACCGCCACCTTCTGGAACCCGCCATTGGATATTTTGTGTTGGATCCTTGATGTCGCATGTTTTGCAATGAACACAATTCTG
>DKOD01000158.1:1468-4299 GCA_002469865.1 Alphaproteobacteria bacterium UBA7371
GGTTCGGCATATTTGGGCAGGTTGAATTGGATCGGCACCGACGCATCCTTCAACTGCAGGTGGCAGGGCTGCTCCTCCTCATGGTTGGTTGCAGAAAATGCCACATTGGTCAGGCGGTCAAAACTGACCTCACCATCGGGTTTGGGGTAATGGATCGGCTTACAAGATGCGGCTGGTTTAAGGCTTTCATGATCTGCCTTGCCATGCTTCATTGTGCCAAAGAAGGAAAATCCCAATTTTTCTCGGGTCCACATATCAAGACCACCGGCCATGAGCCCCCCGATCAAGCCAAGGCGGCTCCACATGGGCTTCACATTTTTCACCATCTCCAACTCGCGGCCAACCCTGGAAGCACGCAAGGCAGCATCATAGCCTTCAAGGTCAGCAGCTTCCTTACCTTCAGCCAGGGCTTCAATAATAGCGTCGGCGGCCATCATGCCCGAATCCATGGCATTATGGCTTCCTTTAATTCTTGGCACATTGACCATGCCTGCCGCACAACCCACCAGCACCCCACCAGGGAATGAAAGCTTTGGAAGTGATTGCATCCCACCTTCCGAGATTGCCCTAGCGCCGTAAGCAACCCGACGACCACCCTCCAGGACCGGCCTGATATCGGGATGCTGTTTAAAACGCTGGAATTCTTCATAGGGCGATAGATGGGGGTTTTCGTAATTGAGATGCACCACAAACCCGATGCTCACCTGGTTGTTTTCCAAATGATACATGAAGCTGCCACCGCCGGTGGAAATTCCAAGCGGCCAACCCATGGAATGGGTTACTTGGCCAGGGACGTGCTTGGCAGGATCGATTTCCCATAATTCCTTAATGCCAATGCCGTATTTCTGGGGGCAGGCATCATGATCGAGCCCATAATGGGCAATCAATTCTTTTGCCAGAGAACCCCGCACACCCTCGGCAATCACCACATAGCGGCCCAGCAATTCCATGCCAGGTTGGAAGTCATCCTTGGGCTTACCTTCCCGGTCCAGGCCGAACACGCCGGCCACCACGCCATGGAGGGAACCATCTTCACGGAAAATCAGCTCACTGGCGGCAAAGCCTGGATATACCTCAACCCCCAAACCTTCCGCCTGTTCGGCAAGCCAACGGCACAAATTGCCAAGCGAGGTTGCGTGGCAGCCATGATTATTCATCAATTTGGGCATGAGGAAATTGGGCAGGCGTATGCTTCCGGCTGGACCCAACACCAAAAAACGGTCCTCGGTTACGGGGTTGTTCAAGGGGCAATTTTTTGCCTGCCAATCGGGAATGAGATCATTCAGCGCAATCGGGTCCACCACCGCACCAGAAAGGATATGGGCACCAATTTCTGAGCCTTTTTCCAACACACAAACCGATAATTCAGGATTTTTTTGCTTGGCCCTGATGGCGGTGGCCAGGCCTGCCGGCCCTCCCCCAACAATCAAAATATCGAATTCCATGCTCTCGCGTTCGGTGCTCATCTTTTTTCCTTCCATTGGCGCATAAAAGAACTTGCAGCCCGTTTGGTTTGATCATTGATGGATAATTGGTCCATGTTATGGGACGGTCCACGTAACCTGGTCAATTGCAGCTGATTTTGGAGCAACCCTCATGGCGTCCCATGGCTATTCAGCATTGTTGAACTGGCACCAAACATATGGTGTGGACGACATTTTGATGAACCAACCGCGCGATTTTACCGCGGCCAAACCCCCACAAAAAAACAACCCAGACCCAACCAAAACCCCTGCCACCGTCATTAATTTTGCTCAGGCGGCTGATTTGGCTGATTTGGCCCGCATGATGGAAGAAATGCCTTTTCCGCTCAAAAAGCCTGGGGTGAATTTTGTGTTTGCCGATGGCAACCCAAATGCCGAACTGATGGTGGTTGGCGAGGCGCCAGGTGAAGAGGAAAACCGATTGAAATTACCCTTCATGGGGCAGGCCGGAAAACTTCTTGACCAAATGCTGTCGGCGATTGGTATCAGCCGCGCCAATGAGAACCCAAAATTGGGCGCCTACATCACCAATATTCTTCCCTGGCGCCCACCGGCCAACCGCAAACCCACAAACGACGAATGCCAAGCCTTCAAACCGGCCATGCTGCGCCATGGGGAGCTGATAGCGCCAAAATTGATATTGGCCATGGGCGGCACGTCATCAAACCTCTTGCTTGGGGACGATACCGGCATCACCAGGCTTCGTGGTCAATGCAAAGAAATTGCTTTTGGCTCACGCCATATTAAGGTGCTTGCCACCTTGCATCCCGCCTATTTGCTGAGAAACCCCCTTGCCAAGCGCGAGGCTTGGGCCGATCTCAAAAAGGCGAAAATGATTTTGGAACAGGAAAGTTAGCGCAAAACCCATGGCCGGAATTGACCCCAAACGAGAATTCAAACCCATCCGCATTGCGGTTTTGACCATGTCCGACAGCCGGAGTTTGGCCGACGATAAATCGGGGGATTACCTGGCCAAAGCCATTAGCGAGGCTGGCCATTTGTTGGCGGACCGGGCCCTGGTGAAGGATGATATTTGGCAAATTCGGGCCCGAATTTGCCAATGGGTGGCCGATGGTGTGGATGTGGTGCTGACCACGGGAGGCACTGGCCTGACAGGACGTGATGTAACCATTGAAGCCGTGGCGCCGCTTTTGGACAAACAAGTTGATGGCTTTGCCGTGCTGTTTCATCAAGCATCCATCGAGATGGTGGCAACCTCCACCATGCAATCCCGGGCCATGGGTGGCTTGGCGGGGAGCAGCTATATTTTTTGCCTACCTGGCTCCACAGGCGCCTGCCGAGATGCCTGGGAGAAAATCTTGCAATTCCAATTGGACCACCGGCACC
>DKOD01000138.1 GCA_002469865.1 Alphaproteobacteria bacterium UBA7371
GTGCCGGCTGTCAGCCAAATGATTGCCGACGGTCGGGCGAAGATTATTGATTAATGGAAGGAACAGGAAATGAAAAAACTAGAGAACAAAATTGACCTCAATGATCTCTCCGCCGTTGTTACCGGTGGCGCCCAGGGTATCGGCTATGCGGTGGCTGCTCGGTTATTGATGTCCGGTGCACGAGTCGCACTCTGGGATATCAATGATGAGTTGAATAAGCAGGCTGTGGAAAGTTTGCAAAAGCTTGGACATGTTGAGGCGTATAATTGTGATGTTTGCGATGATGCGTCGGTTGAAGCGGCTGTAAAAGCCACAAAGACGTCGCTCGAACATATCGATATTCTTGTTAATAGTGCAGGGATCGCAGGGGCAAATATGGTCGTGGAGGATTATAGCAATGATGAATTCCGACGTGTCGTGGAGATTAACCTTATTGGCACTTATTTGACCAACAAAGCCGTGATTTCAGGCATGAAAAAACGAAATTTTGGCCGTATTGTTAACATTGCCTCTATTGCTGGCAAAGAAGGTAACCCCAATGCCAGTGCGTATAGTGCCTCCAAGGCTGGTGTGATTGGCTTTACGAAATCATTGGGAAAGGAATGTGCCGATCATGATATCTCAGTCAATTGTGTGACGCCCGCTGCTGCCCGCACAGCAATTTTTGACCAGATGACCGATCAGCATATTAACTACATGCTTTCAAAAATTCCACGTAATCGGTTCGTGGAAGTAGAGGAAGTAGCCGCCATGATCGCATGGCTGGTAAGCCGTGAAAATTCATTTACCACAGCGTCTGTATTTGATCTCTCGGGTGGTCGCGCAACATATTAAATGCTGCATCTTTTTTTACCCAAACGAGCTTTTGGCGCCGGCGCTTTCCTGTGTCTTAAAGATCGAACTGTTATCAGGAGCGGGTGGTAAAGGCATCAAGACAGGCACCTTCTCCAAGCGTGGCATCAAGCTGGCTTTGCCCGTGATAACACGTTCCTGCAAATCTTCCCAAAAACGCGTTTGTCCAAGTTTGTGGATATACGAAGCTGCGCCTAGGATGGGCCAGGCATCCGCCTTGGCAATCTCATAAAACAGGATAGAGCGCTGTCTGTTGCTAATATTTGGGGCAGAGCCATGTAGGGTGCGCGCATGATGCACTGTCATCGTTCCCGCCTTGCCTGTCAGTTTCACCATTTTTTCGCGCTTAAAAAGTGGGTCCTCAGGATTGATTGCGCCTGCAAAAACACCGTTGGCGTGGTGGTCTAGGATGGGCCCGCGATGGCTTTCAGGTATCACCATTAGGGGGCCATTTTCCTCATCAACATCCTCAAGCATGAGGCCAAAAGCCAAAAGATCATCATTGGTGTGTGGGTAAAAAGCCCAATCCTGATGCCACTCTACCGCGGCGCCACCACCAGGTGCTTTGGTGTTAAGCTTTGAGGTGATGATTGTGGTGTCAGGCCCAAGTAAGCTTTGCAGCACCTCGGTCATCCGGGAATGACGCAAAACTTCCCAAAAATAAGGATGTTGCTTATGTGGAATTTTGATCCTCGTGAGGCGCGGAGTGTCTGGCCCGTGCCCTTTGTCGAGATCATAAACCTCGTTGCTCTCGCGCACATGGCGCGATTTATCAATGAACTCGGTCATTAAACGGCGCAATTGGATCAACTGGCTTTCGCTTACTGCATTCTCAACCAGCAAATAACCATTTTTGTTATAAGAGGTAACTTCTTCTTTGGTGAGCATGAAAAATTCTCCTTTGATGAAGGCCTTATTGTTTGTTCTTGGCAACCTCTGCAGCAAGGTCCATTCCATTCAATTTGGCGACATGATCGGACAGCATGGGCACAAAATTTGCACCCTTGCCCATGGCTTCAGCATGGGTGAAATAATGCCGAGCCGCCGATGCCATTACATTCATTACCCCCGCCTCGGTGGCCATCGCATTCACGTACCGAATATCTTTTGACATGTTTGCGATGGAAAATTTGTGTGCATTTTCGTCTCTGTCGCAAACATATTGCATAAAAGTTCCGAAAAAACCTGAGCCAAGTCGGCTTGGTCCGATCACCTCCCGAAAAGAATGCGGGGATAACCCAACTGCAGCACCCAATACTGTGGCTTCAGAATAAAGCGCGGCATATGCAGCACCCAAAAAGTTCATCAATAGTTTCATTTTGTGGCCCGTGCCGACCTGGCCAATATGGGTGATGGTGCCCGCCCAGCAACCAATCACAGGCTTAACCTGGTCGAATAGTGATGCATTGCATCCAACCATGGCATCTAAGGTTCCTTCCTCGGCTTCCTTAGGCGTACGACCCAAAGGTGCATCCACCATATGCGCGCCTACTTCGGAAAGTTTTTCCGCCAAGGACAAAGTGGAGGCGGGATCAGCGGTGGTCGTGTCAATGACGATCAAACCATTGCGCGATCCTGATATGATTCCGTTTTCCCCCAGAATAATGGCCTCCACTTGCGGGGAATTTGAAAGGCACAAATGGATAATATCACATTTTTCCGCCATATCTTTGGGCGAAGCAGCCTCGCGGGCGCCCATACCAACCAAGCTTTCCACTGGGATGCGGTTGCGATTTCCCAAAACCCACAATTCGTAACCACTTTTGATAATATTTTTGGCCATCCCATGGCCCATAAAGCCAAGGCCAATAAATCCGATAACGGGTTTCTCTGACATCTTCTAAATCTCCCATTGTTAGAGTGTTGCGGTGATACCTCCATCCACAAATAACGTGTGGCCATGGACAAAGTTTGAAGCATTTGAGGATAAAAATACACAGGATCCCACAAGTTCGTCGACCTCGCCCCATCGGCCAGCGGGGGTGCGCTTCTCTAACCATTTTGTAAAATCTGCATCGTCAACAAGAGCTGCATTTAGGGGTGTGTTGAAATAACCAGGGGCAATAGCGTTGCAGTTAATGCCGTACTTAGCCCAATCAGCAGCCATGCCTTTTGTAAGATTTGCAACCGCACCTTTAGATGCTGTGTATGGTGCGATGGAGGGGCGGGCAAGTAATGTTTGCACGCTAGCAATATTGATAATCCGTCCCTTGCCACGTTTAATCATATGGCGCGATACCGCTTGTGATACGTTGAAAACGGAATGGACATTGGTGCGCATGAGCTTATCGAACATCTCGGCAGGAAATTCTTCCAAAGGTGCGCGATGCTGCATGCCGGCGTTATTAACCAAAATATCAATGTTGTTCCCGCTGGCCTCGAATTGATCTATCGCGGCGTCAACTGTGGTCTTATCAGTTACATCAAACGGCAGAATGTCGACCACAATTCCCGTGGAGCGCAACACCTTAGCGGCCTCTTCTAATCTGGCTGCATCTCGCGCATTAAGGACAATATTGGCACCTGCTTCTCCCAAACCTTTGGCCAAGGAAAATCCAATTCCCATGGATGAACCTGTAATGAGGGCGCGCTGACCATTGAGGTCAAATAATTTCATAAGCTCTCCAAATGCTCATATTGAAACTTGACTTTTCATCGGCCAAGCGGATTGTATTCATTATTGGTATACCATTTTCATGCCGAAGCAAGAGAAAGCCTGGCAAGCATATTTAGGGAGTTTTTTTTGGCACAAGCACTGTTCGTGCATGGCTCGCGTGATTTGCGTGTTGAGCCTTGTGAAATATCGCCACCGTCTATCGGTGAGGTGCAAGTTTCCTTACGTCGCGGTGGGATTTGTGGTTCGGATTTGCATTATTTTAACCATGGAGGTTTTGGTAGTGTGCGCCTGCGTGAGCCAATGATTTTGGGTCATGAAGTGGCAGGTGAAGTCATTGCACTTGGCCCTAATGTTGCAGGTCTTGCAGTGGGTGACCTCGTCGCAATCTCACCTTCAAGGCCCTGTTTTTCTTGTGCGCAATGCAGTCATGGATTGCCTAATCATTGTTTGAATATGCGCTTTTATGGGTCGGCCATGCCTTTTCCTCATGTTCAAGGTGCGTTTCGTGACGTGATTACCGCCCGCGCGGAACATTGTGTAAAGGCTGTGGGTTTGAATGCAGCACAAGCAGCAATGGCTGAGCCATTAGCCGTAGCCCTGCACGCCATGCGCCGCGCCGGTAACATCGTTGGCCAGCGCGTGCTTGTGACTGGGTGTGGTCCCATAGGGGTTTTGGTGATTATGGCTGCCCGGCGCGCCGGTGCTGGTGAAATCATTGCCACAGATGTTGGTGATATGATGCTTGGATTTGCCGAAAATGCCGGGGCAGATATTTGTTTAAACATGGCAAACCAGCCGGACGCATTGGGTCCGTTTGGTAAGGGCAAGGGCAGTGTTGATGTCGCATTTGAATGCTCTGGTGCACAAGCAGCATTAACGGCGGCCATCACCACAATTCGCCCGCAAGGACGCCTTGTGCAATTAGGTATGTCTGGGAACATGGACATTCCAATGATGCAAGTTACTGCAAGGGAATTACAAATATTAGGCTCGTTTCGGTTTCATGAAGAATTTGCGATGGCCGTGCAGATGATGCAACGCGGGTTGATTGATACCCGACATCTTATCACCCATAGTTTTTCTTGGTCAGATTTTGATGCTGCATTCGCCATGGCTAGTGACCGCACAAAAGCGATGAAAGTCCAGCTTGAGTTTGGCTCATCCTGACTTTTGCGCTTTGTGTGTTGCCTTTGATCACAACCTCCAGACCAGGTGGTTAAAACATTGCAGGCTTGGCCTTTTCTCCAGATAATTTCGACTTCGAGTTTGCCTTTAAAATGCTCATTGCCAACACCATTTTGATGCCTATTCATCCTGCACAGCTTTGGGCTGGGCTAACGTTGCCGCGCCTTAATCTGTCTGCTTGCACGCATCCTTTTATCAATATTTCTACGATAATGCTTGGCGTCATCGCTTTATGCTTTGATCAAGTTTTGGCGGCCAGCATGCCGGAGATGGGTTATGAAGATCACTAAGCTGGAAACCATTCGCATTGCTGAGCGCCCCAACCTTTTGTGGTTGCAGGTATACACTGATGAGGGAGTTGTGGGGCTTGGCGAAACTTTTTTTGGTGCAGGGGCTGTCGAGGCTTATGTCCATCAAACCCTTGGGCCTCTCGTGATCGGAGAGGACCCGCGACGTATCGAATATTTGGCCCGCAAGGTTGAAGGTTATCTGGGGTGGCGTTCCACTGGGGTTGAGGCTCGTGGAAATTCTGCCTTTGATATTGCCTTGTGGGATCTATGGGGCAAGGCGACGAAACAGCCTGTGGCACAGCTCCTTGGTGGATTCACGCGAAATTCGATCCGCACTTATAATACCTGTGCTGGCAGCGATTACATCAAAAAAGATATAGGCCAGAACAGTCATAATTTTGGCCTCGGTCCGGGTGGGCGGTATGATGATTTAAATGGCTTTCTTCATCATGCCGACGAGTTGGCTCAATCTCTTCTTGAGGAAGGGATTACGGCAATGAAGATCTGGCCGTTTGACAGCGCGGCCGAGGCCAATGAAGGGGCACATATATCAGCGGCGGAATTGGGCGTGGCGCTTGAGCCTTTTGAGAAAATTCGAAAAGCGCTCGGCGATCGGATGGACATCATGGTGGAATTTCATTCTCTTTGGCAATTAACGCCGGCAATTCGCATTGCTCATGCTCTCGCTCCTTATCAAACCTATTGGCATGAAGACCCAATCCGAATGGATAATTTTGCCGCGCTGGCCCGTTATGCTGGCGAAAGCCCTGCCCCTGTATGTGCGTCCGAAACCCTTAATGGGCTAGGGGCATTTCGCGACCTTCTTGCCTCTCATGCTGCTGGCGTTGTTATGCTTGACCTTTCATGGTGTGGCGGGCTTACCGCTGCACGAAAAATTGCAGCAATGGCTGAAGCGGAAAAACTTCCCATTGCGCCACATGATTGCACTGGACCAGTGGTGTTTGCCGCTTCAACACATCTGTCGCTCAATGCACCCAATGCACTTATCCAGGAGAGTGTGCGTGCATTTTACCGAGGTTGGTATTCAGATGTTGTTATAGGCTTGCCTGAAGTGAAAGATGGTCAAGTTTCGGTTGGTCACGCACCAGGTTTGGGGATGGAACTAGCTCCTGACCTTGATCGCGCATTCACCATCATGCGCCGTGAGTTATGATGAGGGACAATATGAAAAATTACTCCGATGCAATTACAGCTCTTCGCGAATTGTTGGGCAAGCGTCTGGCAACAAGTGCTGCGGAGCTCTGCTTGCATGGTCAAAATGAGACCTATTACCCAAACACCCCACCCGATGCCGTTGCGTATCCTGAAACAACATTCGAGGTATCGCAAATTGTCACGATCAGTAACAAACATCACTGTTTGGTAACCGCCTATGGCGCAGCTGAGCATTATATGAAAACCATCAACATGGCATTGGATCCTAATAATATACTGAATCCAAACAACATTTTCCCTGCAACATCATCGAGGATTTCCTAATGATTTCAGCGAAGGACTTTGATCAAGCTGGTATTTATGTTGGTCGCGTTTGGCGCCCAGGGATTGGACCTAGCATTGTTCGGCTTGAAGGTGGTGATGTGCTTGATATCTCAAGCCAAGACCTTCCAACCATGCATGATCTGCTTGAAAAGGATGGCCCCGCCATTGCTGCTCGGGACGCTAAAGGTGAGGTGGTCTGTACGCTTAATGACCTGGTCAAAAGTAGCTTTGAGGCCGCACAAAAGGGTGTTCAGGATCATTTGCGTTTTCTTGCGCCACTGGATTTGCAAGCGGTGAAAGCCTCAGGTGTGACATTTGCAGAAAGTATGGTCGAGCGCGTTATCGAGGAGCAGGCCGCTGGAAATCTTGAAATGGCCGATGGCATTCGCGCGCGGGTCAAGGCAGTGATTGGCGACACTCTTTCTGGTGTTAAGCCAGGATCAGAGGCGGCGGCGAAAATAAAAACCATACTTCAAGATGAAGGTGTTTGGTCGCAATATCTAGAGGTTGGTATTGGACCTGATGCCGAAGTATTCACAAAATCCCAACCCATGGGGTCAGTGGGTTATGGTGCATGTGTGGGGCTGCACCCAATGTCAAACTGGAACAATCCTGAACCTGAAATCGTATTGGCGATCAACTCGAAAGGCGTCATTATGGGCGCGACGCTTGGTAATGACGTTAACCTTCGTGATGTTGAGGGTCGTTCCGCTCTTTTGCTTGGTAGGGCTAAGGACAATAATGCGTCATGTTCAATTGGACCGTTTTTGCGCCTTTTTGACGATGGTTACAGCCTAGATGATGTCCGAAAAGCAGAACTTTATTTGCATGTGAAGGGGATCGACGACTTTGTCTTGGAAGGCCATTCATCAATGACAAAAATCAGTCGGGATCCCGCTGACATTGTTGCCCAAACGATTGGGCGCCACCACCAATATCCCGATGGTTTTTTCTTATTTTTGGGAACTATGTTTGCGCCAGTAAAAGACCGTAATGGGGTGGGGCAGGGTTTTACCCATCATTGCGGCGATTTGGTAACCATCACAGAGAAAAAGCTCGGCTCCCTGCAAAATATCGTTCGTTTGTCCACAGAATGTCCACCATGGCGCTTTGGCACGGCAGCATTGATGCGTAACTTGGTTGGACGTGGGCTTATTTGATGGTGCTATCTTTTATGGCGCTGGGCGAATGCATGGTTGAGCTCTCCGACCAGGGCGATGGCCTTTACAGGCGAGGATTTGCCGGCGACACATTTAATACTGCTTGGTATGCACGCCATGTTTTGCCTTTTGAGTGGCAGGTGCATTTTGGGAGTTGCATTGGTTCCGATGAGGCTTCCCATCAAATGCGCGTCTTCATGGAGGACGCTGGGATTGGAACAACTAGCCTGCGCGTAATACCAGACCAAACGGTTGGCCTATACATGATTGACCTCCATCAAGGAGAACGACACTTTTCCTATTGGCGCAGTCAATCTGCGGCGCGTCGTCTGGCTGACGATCCTTCATGGCTGCGTCGCATGCTTTCAGGGCATAAGGTTATCTATTTCTCTGGTATTACCTTAGCCATTCTTCCCCCGGAGGGAAGGTTAACACTTTGCGCAGCCTTGTTGGAAGCGCGCAAAGGTGGCGCGATTGTTGCGTTTGACACAAACCTTCGCCCGCAGCTCTGGAAGGACCACGCGACCATGCAGGCTGCCATATTGGAGGGTGCGCGGGTGGCGGACATCATCTTGCCAAGCTTTGATGAGGAGCAAATGATCTTTGCAGGCACGAGCGCACAAGAAGCTATCGAGCGCTATCGCACGGCTGGCGCTCGTGTCATTGTGCTCAAAGATGGGGTTGGAGATGTCCGGCTTTGGGACGAGGTGGATGGTTTGCGTATTTTGAACTGTGATCCCGTGGCGAATATTGTTGATAGCACCGCGGCAGGGGACAGTTTCGGAGGGGCTTTTGTGGCTCATTTGGTGCAAGGAGCTACCATTGAAGATGCGGCGAAAGCAGCAATGCTGGTTGCAAGAGAAGTTATTCAATATCGTGGCGCCTTGGTGCCAGAAATTTTTAAAGGGGGTGAATAATGCATATTTTGATCATTGGTGGTGGCGGTGTTGTGGGCCAAAAATTGGCTCATTCTCTTGCAAAGCGGTGTGAGTTACGTGGGCAAGCGATCAGCAAAATTACTTTGGCTGACATTGCTGATCCAGCCATGGTGGATGCACCATTTGAAGTGGCCTGTGTTGCCTGCGATATCAGCCAGCCTGATTCAGTTGAAGCCATTCTTGGGGCGGATATCGATGTGATCTATCACCTTGCTGCAATTGTATCGGCACATGCGGAAGAGGATTTTGATGCGGGTTTATCAATCAACCTTATGGGCACACTAAACCTGCTCAGGGGTGTCAGCAAATTGCAGACAAAACCCGTTGTTGTCTTCACCTCCTCTATTGCTGTCTATGGCGGCGAAGTACCTGATCCTATTTTGGACCATACATTCCTCAACCCACAGACTTCTTACGGGGCACAAAAGGCCATGGGGGAATTGCTCATCAATGATTTCAGCAGAAAGGGTTATATCGATGGGCGCAGTTTCCGGCTGCCTACGATTTCCGTGCGCCCTGGCAAACCAAACCGTGCCGCGTCAAGCTTCATGTCATCCATTCTTCGCGAGCCATTGAACGGGCAGGAAGCCATTTGCCCAGTAAGCGATGATTTCCCCCATTACTATCTTTCATTGCGCAAATGCGTTGAGAACCTGATTTTGGGCGCTGAGATTGATGCAAGTGATCTGGGCTTAAACCGCTGCATGATGATGCCAGGGAAAATGTGGACAATCCGTCAGATGATTGACGCAATGACCGCCGTGGCGGGGCCGGGGCCCGCCAAGTTGATCCGTTTTGAAGAGCAGGCAGCCATCCAAGAAATCGTCAAAGGGTGGCGTTATGATCTACGGCCTGAAAAATCTTTAAAGCTAGGTCTTAGTGCCGATGAGAGTTTTCGAGATAACATACGTTACTACCTCGAAGATGATAAGCCTGTTGTGTAAACAAGCTTTTGGCATGCTTGAGCCCCTTGTTATGGTTATGGGACTTCAATTCCAACAACTAATTCACTGGCGTTACAAGTTTCTCGCCCCTGACAAAAGCATGGATGTTGTCGCGTTGTAGGGCAGCCATATCAGCACGTGTCTCCACCGTGCCTGAGCCCTGATGTGGTTGAATCACCACATTGTGCAGATCATAAAAGCGTGGGTCGATGTTGGGCTCGTTTTGGAACACATCCAAAGCAGCTCCCCCAATTTTACCTGCTTCCAGGGCTTCAAGCATGGCCTCTTCGTCGATCGTGCTGCCGCGTGAGATGTTGACAATAATTGCGTTTGGGTTGAGCGCTGCAATAACCTCTCGCGATACAAATTTGGTCGTATCAGGGCCACCAACCAGTGCCACCACGAGATAATCCACGGCTTTTGCCAAGGCTACAGGATTGTCATGATATGTCCAATCAGGCGTGGGTTTGCTGGTGCGGGCAAAATAATGGATATCCATCTTAAAGCTCGCCAATCGGTTTGCTATTTCACGGCCAATGCGGCCTAGGCCGACAATGCCAACACGCCCACCTGAAAACTTACGGTTAAGTCGATATTCGCCTTGATTTTTCCATCGCCCAGAACGCGCCCATTCTGAAGCCTGGCTCATCTCACGCACCTGCATGAGAAGCATGCCGACGGCGATATCTGCGACATCATCATTAAGCACATCAGGTGTGTTGGTTACTTTTATGCCGCGCTCATTGGCGTGCGTTATGTTGATAGCGTCATACCCAACGCCATAATTGGCAATGAGTTTGAGGTTTGGAAGCATATCCATCAAGCCGCCGTCAAATGAAGCATGACCTTTGAACGCCACGGCTGTTATCTGTGATTGGATTGTTTGTTCCAGGCCCGAAATATCGGCGGGTTTGTCTAGAAAAAAAGGATCGAAAGCTGATTTTAATCCTGCGACATCGATATCACTATACGGTCCAATCACCAGTGTTGCCGTCATGTTGTCATCCTTTCGGGAAGGTAATTTATCAAAGCTGTGGCTTCATCAAATTGATGTCTGTTGACGTGGTTTTTTTCAATTCAGCCATCACATATTTCGGTTACTGATTTTTTAATGGCGGCCAGGTCAAATACCTTATCCAACCAATCAGGCTGAAAAACTACGGATTGCGCTTTATCAATTGCCATTAATGCCCCATCCGAAAACCTGCCTTCTGGAAAAATTCCAAAGGCAATAGCAAGTTCAATTTTCAGATGACCTAAGATAAAATCATGTGCCGCCGCCTCGGGAACACCCATGGAAATGGCGCGATCTGTAGCCTGCCGCAAAGCCATCGCCATGGTGGCGCCAATGGTTTCTGATAATGCGGGTTCGAGCACAGCAATATTTTCAAGGCTGCAACGGTGCGAGCGAGACACCGGAGCATAAATGACTTTGGCTATATCCTCACAGATTTTGTAATCTTTTTCGGGGCCTTGGATCAGTGCACAAACGATCCCTTGGGGTGCGGCTATTCCACCAAAATAGTCCTGTTGCGCTTCAATAGTTTGATGGGCTTCAAGGATATGCGGATGGCATGGATGTGTGCAAAAGAAGGTGATGTCATCGCGCACCGGCAAAAGTCCAGCAAATGGTGCTGCTGCATCCAACACGATTACCGCAGCTCCTGATTTTAAACGATCTACAAAACCATGCGCTATCGTACCGATCTTACTATCGGGCACGGCCATGACCACCACATCCGCGTTGCTCAAGGCTGTATCAGCTGCCACACAATCTAGACCTGTTTCCTCTTTGAGGCGGGTTTGGCCCGCTTCTGTCACTTCAATGGGAGCGAGCACATAGGATGCAGAATTGAGGTTGCGGGCAATGCGGACACCCATTTTTCCGCCTGCTCCTAAAAGCGCAATATTTAACATAAATTATCCTTTCCCTGTGACGCTTGGCACGCCGTTTTTCATCCAAGAGAAATAATCAAGGCTCCCCATTTGGCCACCTTTCAATGCTACTTCCAAACCGTCAAGCACGTTGGTTTCGCTATGGCCCCTGAAAAGGGAGGCGCCGGCCGACCCTGCCCCTATTGCCGTGAGGGCAAACAACTCAAGTTTCGCGATGGCATGGCCCGATGTGTCACCCCCAGCAATGATCACACGACGTAGGTTTGTTTGGGAAATGATGCTGCGAAGTATGTCGCCCAAACCCGCACCTATTAGCCCATTGGCCCAATGTTGGCTTAAGCCTTTGCGGGAAATAACGTCACCAACTGCTGCGATGGATAAATCATCCGGCCCACGTACACTGCAAATTAGAGGGTCCCGTTTTGATTTGATGGCAGCAAGCCCTGCGTTAATGGCTGTTGATTTTGCCGCGTCGGCTGCAGCGCCACCTTCGATCAAGGCCGCGGTGTCAAGTTGTATAACCTCAAAACCATCTGCTTCAGCCTGGGTGATTTGTGTTGCGGTGATGGCAGAGGCGGAACCCGACACGGCCACAACCTGTTCCACGGCATGAATGGCTGGCGGGGATGGGGCAATAGGAATTTTCCCTTCTGCCTGCCAATGTGCGACCAGGGCATATTCGACGCCTTGGGAGCCAATGGCAAGATGCCCAGTTTTCTGAGCTGCGTCCCAAATCAAACCTCCCAGCCTCGCCGCCTGATCCATGTGCGTGAAGTCAAGTGTTATGATTTCCACCTCATCTTCTGTGCTGAGGTCTTCAAGTTTGACATCGAAAAGCTTGTCAAAAGTGAGTTTGGAAACGGGTATATTGGTTTGTGTACGCAAATGAGCAGCCACATCTGCTTCATTCATAGGTGTCACGGGATGGACTGCCATAACGGGGTGACGGTCCAGGCGATAAACGTCGCTCCCTGCTGCTGCAAATAGATGACCAAATGCTTGATAACGCCGCAGAGGAGGCGCTGCTACTAAGCAGGAGACCCATTCACTTTTTCGCACCAAAAGAGCTAACTCCACGGCTTTTCCGATCGAACCCGTATGGGGCGCACTATCAAGCGTTGAGCAAATTTTATAATGCAAAATAGGCGCTTTTGTTTCATGCAAATAGGCAAATTGCTTGGGCAAATGCTCCGCCATCCATTCTGGTTTTTGGCTGCGTGCTGTTGTGGCAATGCCAATGCCGCGCATGTTCACAAAACGCTTTGTTTGTTCAGGTGTTGGTGTTGTGAGGTATAGCACGCTGGGCAGGCCTGCAAAGGTCAGGACTTCCATTGTGGCAGCCGAGCCAGTAAAATCATCCCCCAAAAAAGCGACCAAAGGACCGTCGGGCAGGGTCATGGGCGGTAAGCTTCCAAGGCCCTGGCAAGTTCCACATGTGATGTTGCATAATCATCTGGCGAAACCCCTGACATGGCTGCTTGCCATGATTGGCGTAAAGCTGCGACGCCAGCACGAGGACCATCGGGATGGCCCATGATCCCGCCACCTGCTGCATAAATACAATCAGAGTTCCCCATTTGTTGGAAAGTCTCTGGGGGCTGTAAAACCGTTTGGCCTGATGAAAAAACTGGCATGGCAACATAGGGCGCATCTTCAAAAAGCGGTGTTAGCAACGATTTGGCTGAAGAGATTACGCTTTCATTGCTTTCACTGAATTTATTCTGAAGCCCATTCACATGCATGTGATCAGCGCCTGCCAATCGCCAAATTTTTGACCATGCTTGATAGCTCCATCCGAGCATATGTGCGCGGCTTAAATAACCCCAGCCATTTCTATGGGCATGGATAGGCAAAGCGCTATGCCGCGATAGGCCAAGAAACCCCGAAATACCAACGGAATTGAGGCTCGCCATGACGCAGGTTGCTCCATGCGCGAGCGCAAAATCATGGCGCTTGCGCATGTGATCCACCTCTCCTGTGAGGTTGAAGGCATACATTACTTTTTTTCCGGTACGATCTGCGTGGGCATTTATGACATTCATGACCAAGCGCACGCGCTCTTCAAATGGGCAGGCTGGTCCATTGGCCTGCAATTCGTCATCCTTGATAAAGTCGATGCCTGCTTCAGCCAGGCTTTTAACCAGATCAGCTGTGGACTCAGCTGTCAGGCCCACAGAAGGTTTGATGATTGTGCCAATGATTGGTCCCGTATTCACGTTGGCCAGTGCGCGCGTGCCGGTGATGCCAAATTTTGGGCCAGGGTATTCATTGGCGAAGGAACGAGGAAGACGAATATCCAAGATGCGAAGACCGGAAAATTGAGACAACTCAAACAAATTTCCCGCAACTGTGGCCATTAAGTTGGGAAGGTCGGGGCCAATATTGTCCAAGGGCCAGGATAAGGTAACTTTTGCGCGGTGATAATTTGCACCTTTAAGCCCGCCTGTAAGAGTTGGTGTGTCGGTCGTTTCTAATATGGTGATTTTGGTAACCTGTGCAGCTGCGCGAGCCTGCAACTCGGTCGTTTCTCCATGGACTTTAACAAAAGTGCCTGAACTTTGTTCACCCGCCATGACAGCTGTGGCATGGCTAGGGTCACAGGGTGTTTCAATCAGGTAATCTGCTTCAAATCGTTCACTCATGATGAATGACATTGTGGGGCAAGCGATGGGTTTTGGTGCACTTCCAAATCCTTTTTGGTTTGGTTTTTGGACCACGTAACGGTCAATTCACATTGGTTTGAAACGGAGCGGTTGATACAACAAACTTGTTCGCTGATGGTCATTTGCCGATGGATCCAGAGTGCTGAACGACTCAAATATGGTTACAAGAGGACGAAATTCGTAATCGCCTTGTGTGCCGGCGTCAACGTAAGTTCTTCATCCAGTTGAGTGTTTGTTCTGTGTTTGTATGGGGCTTGTATTCTGCACCGAGGGGTTTTTCCCAACCAAGTTGCGCAATATGATCAAACACATGATCAAAATTTACCTCGCCATGATCAGGTGTGCCCCGATCTGGAACAGAGGCGAATTGAATATGCCCAATCAGGGGCATCAATGTGCTCAGGCGGTGCGTGAGATCTCCTTCCATCAGCTGCACATGATAACAGTCAAACATGAGTTTCAAATTGGGGGCTGCGACTTCCTCGATAATATTGGCGGCTTGGGCCGTGGTTGAGAGGAAATAGCCTTTCGCATCATAATGATTGAGTGGCTCAATTAATATGTTCACGCCATGGCGTGAAGCCTTCTGCGTTGCATAGCGCAGGTTTGACGTGAATGTGTTGTGGGCATCAGGGCCATGGGCAAAACCCGCCATGACATGAACGGCTTTTGCGCCAATCAAACAGGCATAATGAAGTGCTTCATCGATTGCAGCTCTCGCATCATCTTGTCTGTTGGGTAGCGCAGAAAGGCCATTGTCTCCCCCGGCAACATCGCCCCGACTTGTGTTGAGGCCGAGCATGGCCAATCCGGTGTGATCAAGTGCTTTTTTCACGTCAGCGGCTTTAAATGCGTAGGGCCAATGGCACTCGACGGCATCAAAACCAGCCGCCTTAGCGGCGTGAATAGCATCGGGCAAAGAGCGGTCTGTCCAGAGAAAACCTAGATTTGCAGAAAAACGCATCACCACCATTCCACTTCAAATTCTGTGACCACGTTCTTCACCTGTGAAGGGGTAAGCATTCTTGGGTGAAAACCACGCATGAGAATCGCAAGCTTGGCCGTTTCCTCCAGCTCTTCCATTGCATGACAGGACGCTTCGAGATTCTTACCTGCCACAACTGGGCCATGATTGGCCAACAGGACAGCAGTATGCTTACCACCCAATCCTCGGAGCGCATCGCCCATGGCGGAATCACCAGGCATGAAAAAAGGTAGCAGTTTTACCTTGCCAAGTCTCATGATGGAATAGGGGGTGAGGGGTGGCAGGACGTTTTCCGGGTCCACCTCAGGCATCATTGACCAGGCGACGGAATAGCAAGAATGAAGATGCACCACCGCGCCCGCAGATTTTCGTGTCTCATAAAAGGCGCTGTGAAGGGGCATTTCTTTTGTTGGCTTGAGTCCTGAAACATGCCGTCCAAAAGCATCAATGCAGGATAAGTCATTTGGATCGAGACTTCCAAAAGAGCTTCCAGTAGGGGTTACCAACAGGCTACCATCCTCACAACGGGCCGATATGTTGCCTGTGGAACCACCCGTTAAGCCACGGTCAAATAAGGATTTTGCAAGCAGGCAAATTTTTTCCCGCAATTTGTTTTGGGAACTCACATATCCTCCAATTTTTTAAAGGCATCGCTGAAAAAGTTCTCTGAACCAAAATTACCAGATTTCAGGGTAAGTGCGATGTGATGGCCCTGTGATGTGCAAAAACACCATGGAACACCTGCCGCAATTTCGGGGCCTACATCTAGTCTATCCACTTGCAGCGCCTTGGTGACCGCGCCGGAAGTCTCGCCCCCGGCTACAATGATGCGCCGCGCACCCAGATCACGAGCTGCAACAGCAAGTTTTGCAAGAGATGATTCCACAATAGAGCCTGCTTGAGCTTTGCCAAGAAGCTCCTGTGTGGCGCGCACCTTATCCGGACTGGCAGTTGAATAAATCAATGGTGCCTCATCAAGCTTCTGCCCCCCCAACCAATCCAAAACCGGCAACAGTCCTTGTTCAGCTAGAGATCTGGGGTCAAGCTCATAACTTGGCTTTCCTTGGGCAATGTATCGTGTCACCTGAGCATTGGTCATCGCAGAGCAACTACCGGAAAGGACGATAGCTTTTGGTTCAATATTGGGAATTTGTTTCCCCTTTTTTTGATCTGAAAGCATGCCCTTATCCGCAAAAATTTGTGGAAGTGGCATTGTGATTGCTGATCCGCCGGTCAAAAGCCTCATGTCGGCGCATGCTTTTGCAATGTGATTTAAGTCTTCGTTCTCTACGGCATCAATAATGAGATGTGCCACATTTTGCTCGAGCGCAGCAGCGCATGAAGCACGGATGGCCTCGGCTCCCCGTGCAACGGTCATACGGTCAATGAGGCCAACTTTTCCGTTCACTTGCGGGCGTAGGAGGCGAACAAGATTGCTGTCGCGCATGGGGGTGAGAGGGTGGTCCTTCATGGGGCTTTCTGCAAGGGGCAATTGTCCCACAAATAAGTTGCCCATAAAAATAGAGCGACCATTTTCTGGAAATGCTGGGCAGTAGATGGTTTGTTTCGCACCCAAATCTGACATTAATGCCTCGGCGACAGGGCCAATGTTACCCTGGGGCGTCGAGTCGAAGGTGGAACAATATTTCCAAAATATTTGTTTTGCGCCGGCTGATGTAAGCCATGCCAGGGCGTTACGGGCTTCAGCCACCGCATTCGCGACAGGTTCACTCCGGATTTTCAGCATAATCACTTCAAATGGTGACGTTTCCTGAGGTGGGCTATTGGGAATACCGATGCGCAATGAGACTGGATAACCGCTTCGCGCCAGAATACCCGCCAGGTCGGTGGCACCAGTAAAATCATCCGCAATTGCACCAAAAAGGGTGGCCATGGTTTATTGTTTTTCTGGCAAATGCAGGCCAGCGGTATCTGCATACAATTTCGCCAATGCTGCATCATCTTCAAAGCCAAGGCCTTTTTCAACCGCTGTCTTGAATAGGGCAAGTGCGGCCTCGGTAATGGGCGCAGAAAATCCTGTGGTTTTTGCGATGTCCATCACGATCCCCAAATCTTTTGGCCAGATGTTGATGGTGCTATGCGGTGTGTAATCCCCCTCAACAATATGGGGGGCACGGTTTTCCAATATCCAACTCGTGCCTGCGCTTTGTGAAACAACCTCAAAAAACCGTGCAGGTGCGATTCCTTGGGCAAGTGCGAAGGTGATTGCTTCTGCCATTGAGGCAATATGAATACCGGCCAACATTTGATTTGTGGCCTTCATGGCTGAGCCTGCTCCAGCATGATCGCCCATATCGAAAACTTTTGCGGAAATGGCATCAAGAACTGGTTTTGCAGCGTCAAAAGCTGCTTTGCGCCCCGAAGCCATGACGGTCAATTCCCCCGAACTAGCCCTAATTGCCCCACCTGAAATCGGCGCATCGAGATATAGTAAGCCTTCTTTTTCTGCGCGCGTCTCCATTTGGACTGCAATATCTGGAGGGATTGTGGCGCAAGAAACAATGACGGTATTATTGTGTAACGAGCTTGCTATGCCCGTTTCTCCAAAAAGAACTTCTTGGGTTTGGTCTGCATTCAACACCACCACAACCAACGCATCAAAATTGACGGCATGTTCGCGAAATATTCCTGTCTCGGCACCCTCAACCACAAGCCGGTCAATTGCAGCTTGGTTTATGTCATGACCCCAGACCCGGTGACCTGCATTAATGAGGTTTCTGGCAATCCCATAGCCCATGGATCCCAAACCGATAATCCCGATATTCTGCATGTTTTTATGCCTCTCTTAGCCAGGGACGAGTGGTGACAAGGCCCAGTAAGATGTTTAGCTATTGATGTTGAACATAACAAGTTTGGGATGCCAAAGAAAAAAACGGAATTTGATTTTTATTCAAGCCTATGTTTGCCGACAGCATATCAAACCGCGAGCAGAACCCCCATAACAACGGATGAGAGAGATTGCCGGTATGATAATGAGCGCCCAAAATGCATGAGATGACCAAAGCCTGGACAGAATAAAGAGGCATGGGGACCGACCCCGGCTTCATGCACTATGGTACAATCAACGCTGGTCGTAACAATAGGCAACAGGCGTTCGATTGCTCCGCGGTATTTTGTGAGGCAGTCTGAACATGTTTGCACCTAATTGCATTTATGCTCAAGATAACATGCATATATTAGTTTTCTTGATAACAATGGGCCAAGATCATGATCAGACATGTGGTGCTTTTCAGGGCTCAGGAAAATCAATTTGATCGTGTTCTTCAGGGGTTGAAAATTTTAGAGCAAATACCCCATGCATCC
>DKOD01000022.1 GCA_002469865.1 Alphaproteobacteria bacterium UBA7371
GGCATCTGACTTGGAAGAATTTGGCAAAATAAATGATTTATGACGTCATAGGTGATGTTCATGGCATGCGTCGGGCCCTTGAAAACCTGCTTGTAAAACTGGGTTACACCAATTGTGATGGTGTTTATTGCAGCCCTGAAAGGCGGGCCATATTTGTCGGTGATATTATTGATCGGGGCCCGGAAATCCCAGCCACATGTGACATCATTAGGGGCATGATTGAAGCCGGTGCAGGTGCGGGTATTGTGATGGCCAACCATGAAGCCAATTTGTTGGCCATGCATGTGGGCCATCCCATCCATGAGGGTGAATATTGTCGGCGCAGGAGCAGCCGCAATCTTGCGCAGGTTCATGAGACCATTGAGCAATTCGACAATCAGTTGGATGAGGCGATGGATTGGTTCAGCACTTGGCCGCTCTGGTTGGAGCTGGATGATATGTTGGTTTTTCATGCTTGCTGGCGCGGTAAGGCGGAATTGGACCTTGCAGGGATCAACAAGCTGAACGCCAAAAATATCAAGCGAATATTCGCCCAAAATAAGTTGCTTGCATCATACAACAACCTGCTAAAAGGGCCTGAGTTTTCCTTGGGTCGGGGCCGCCAAAAAGATGGTTATGATGTCCGCTACCTCTGGTTTGCTCGGGAGCAAGTTTCAGATGCGGTGGAGCGCACAGGCGTTCACGATTACGCCAATCATATCCATAAAAATGGGCAGCGTTTGAAAGATTTTCACCATGGAAAAAATGGAAAGTTGCTGTTTTTCGGGCATTATTCCATGCATGGCGCGCCACGTTTGTTTCAAAAAAACGCCATTTGCGTGGATTTCTCTAACCGCAAAAAGGGCTGTCTTACGGCCTACAGCCATCAGAAATCCCAAGGCGTGGGCGAAAAGCATTTCACTAGTGTGGCGTTGGACTGACATGGCCATGTCACACGAATCGGTTTTGGTATATTCCGAGTTTCGTGATGGAGGATGCGATGAACGATATTGTTGAAGAAAAAAACCAAGATGAAGTGGCCGTGCGAGATTTTGAGCTTGATGGTGATGTCTTTATGGCCATGTTGTCCTTGGTTGAGGAAGTGACAGCATTGGCTGGGGACTTGGGATTTGTTTCCGAAATGGAGCTTACAACCCCAGATGAAGATGATGAGGAAGATGCTGCTTTTCTGATCAATTTTGACATCAATGATCCCGATTTGGATGAACCTGTTGCGTTCATTCAAGCTGATCATGAAGGAAATGGGTCCGTGGTGTTTTTGGATGCGGGTATGCCGCATGCAAATTACCGGGCTGTGTATTTTGCCCTGGCCGGTCTGGCCACCCATTTTGATCTTGGCTTCCACGTTGCCGAAATTGGCGATGATATGGATGACGATGAAGAGCTAGAAGGCGAGGAGTAATCGCCTCAATCTTTTACCCCAAAAAATTGGTCCAGGCCTTCACTAGGCCTGGGACTAGGTAATGTTCAAAGGCATGATCTGGTTTGGTGACCTCATTGGCCACAAAGCCATCCTTAAATAGGGAAAAGGGCATCAAACTTGCCCTGGCAGCTGCTTGGTCAGCCGGGCTGTCCCCGACAAATAAGGCTGGGCCTTCATGCGTCATTTCTTTGCAAAGCCTTGTGATCATGTCCGGTGCAGGTTTGGGTGGGTGGTCATTGGTACGTCCAACCACATGATCAACATGTTTGCTTAAGGATAAATGTGCGCAAATCTCTAAGGCAAATTCTTCGGGCTTGTTGGTGCAAACAGCTGTTTTTATTCCTAATCGCCTCAATTCATTCAAAACATCCACCACGCCATCATAGATGCTGGTTGTTGTTGTATGTCGCTTGCCATAGGCCGACCGAAAATCCTTAATGAACGCATCTTCATCAAGCGCCCAATCATTGGGATGATTGGCCTTCATGACCCCAAGCATGGCCATGCCGCCTTTTCCTGGTGTGTTTCCAAACGTTTTTTTGGGAAGTTGCTTGAGCCCATATTTGCCAGCAGTTTCGTTCATGGCACCGATTAAATCATCGCTGCTGTCGATAAGGGTTCCATCCAGGTCAAAAATAATAAGGGCCATAATCTGTTCCAATGACTAAAAATGTTTCGTTTTGACAAACGCACCCTGCTTGCCTAACCGATCAGGATGCGTTTTTCTATTTTTTGCAACTTCTTTGGTGTTTCATGGCAACCTGCGTAATTCTTGCTGCCGGCAAAGGGACACGGATGTTATCTCCGTTGCCCAAAGTGCTCCACAAACTTGGTGGTTTAAGTCTTGTGGGGCATGTGGTGAAAGCCGCCAGCGCCATTGATAAATCGCCTATCTTGGTTGTTGGTCATCAGGCAGAAGAAGTGATGGGCAATATTGAAGGGGTGCGGTTTGCCACCCAATCACCACAATTGGGCACAGGCCATGCGGTGATGATGGCGTTACCGCAAATTCCTAATAATGACGAGCCCGTGCTTGTTTTGTTTGGTGACACCCCGCTCATTAAAGCCAGCACATTGCACAAATTGGTGGCGCAATTGGGGGAAGGTCGTCCCTTGGCGGTGCTTGCCTTTGAGTCGGAGCATCCTGGCCGTTATGGCCGTGTGGTGGCTGAAAAAGACATCATTCACGATATTGTCGAAGCCAAAGATGCAACCGACAACCAACTGGCTATTCGCCTTTGCAATGCGGGTGTGATGGCCGGAACGGGCGCCATGTTCCATCGCTTTATTCCCCAGATTTCCAACCATAATGCTGCCAAGGAATATTATCTCACTGATCTTGTGGCCATGGTGCGTGGGGAAGGGTTGGACGTTGCCTATTCTTTGGCTGGTGAGGAGGAAGTTGCAGGGGTTAATTCCCAATTTGATTTGTCAGAGCGCGAAGCTGCGTATCAAAAACAGCAACGTCGGACCCTCATGGATCAAGGTGTGCAAATGCCCCATCCTGAAACCGTATTTTTGAGCCACGACACAAAATTGCCAGCTGGTAGTTTGGTGGAGGCCCATTGTGTGCTGGCGCCAGGCGTGAAGGCACATGGCCCTGTCACCATCCGGGCATTTTCTCATCTTGAAGGTGCTGAATTATCAGAAGGATGTGTGGTGGGTCCTTATGCAAGACTTAGACCCGGAACAATTTTGGGACCGAAAGTGCGCATTGGTAATTTTGTTGAAACCAAAAAGACAATTGTTGGTGAGGGCAGCAAAATTAACCATCTTTCCTATGTGGGCGATGCGTCTCTGGGTCAGTATGTAAATATTGGTGCGGGCACCATCACCTGCAATTATGATGGTTATCAAAAACATCAAACATCCATTGGTGACGGTGTTTTTGTTGGTTCGGACACTTTGCTTGTGGCGCCTATTAACATTGGCAAAGGAAGCTACACAGGTTCTGGGTCTGTGTTGAGTGATGATGTGCCTGAGGATAGTTTGGCCCTTACCAGACCTGCGCGCCAAATATTTGAGGGTTGGGCCACCCGGTTTCGATCGAAACAAAAAAAGGGATAAACCATGTGCGGTATTGTTGCAGCCGTCTCCAGGGGGGATGTTGTGCCCAACCTGATGGAGGGGCTTCGTCGGGTTGAATATCGGGGGTATGATTCCGCAGGCATCAGTTTGGTGTCGCAAGGTATTATTGCCAGCCGCCGCGCCGTAGGAAAACTATCCGCGCTTAAGGCTCTTGTGGCTGAGGAACCGGTTTCTGGGATGACGGGTATCGGCCATACAAGATGGGCAACCCACGGTAAGGCAACAATTGCCAATGCCCATCCCCATGCCACCGATCAAGTATCTGTGGTTCATAACGGTATCATTGAGAATTTTCAGGAACTAAAGGCGCAATGTCAGGCCCATGGGATGGTGTTCGGCTCAGAGACCGACACTGAAGTTGTTGCCAAATTGCTTGATCTAGCCTTGGCTCAGGGCATGCCACCATTTGATGCCTTCAAGCATGTCCTTCAACAATTAGAAGGCGCCTATGCTTTGGCTGTTATCTTTGCCCAGGATGACGGGCTCATTCTGGGTGCAAGGAAGGGCTCCCCACTGGCATTGGGCATCTCCGAGGATGGCCATTATCTTGGCTCTGACGGTCTCGCTTTATCCCATGTTTGCCATCAAATTTGCTTTCTTGATGAGGGAGATATGGCAGTCATTCGGGTGGATCACGCCAGCATCTTTGATGCACAAGGCCATCAGGTTTCTAGGTCAGCTGTGCCGGTACAAACTGGTCATGCCATTGTGGAACGTGGTCCTTATAAGCATTTTATGGCCAAGGAAATGCACGAACAGCCTGATGTCGTTGGTCAGACATTATCCCGCCATGTAGATCCATCGAATTTTGAGGCCCGTGATCCGGAACTTATTGCGGAATTGGCGGGTCTTGCAAGCATGAGTTTGATTGCCTGCGGCACTGCTTATTATGCTGGGCTTTTGGGCAAATATTGGTTGGAAGAATATGCCAACCTACCCACGGAGTCAGAAATTGCATCGGAATTTCGCTACCGTGCCCATGCCAGCAAAAATAATGGGGGGGCGATGGTGGTGTCCCAATCAGGCGAAACATCAGATAGTTTGGCAGCCATGCACCATGCAAAATCCATGGGCATGAAACTTGCTGGCATTGTGAATGTTCCCCAATCAAGCATGGCCCGGGATGTGGACATCCTATTTCCCACCTTTGCCGGTGCAGAAATAGGCGTAGCCTCAACCAAAGCATTCACATGCCAGATGGCAGTCCTTGCTGGTCTCTCGGTTTTAACCGGTCGTGCGCGGGGACACCTACACAAAGATCAAGCACAAAATTTGTTGGCCGAGCTTTTTGCCTTGCCACGGCTGTTGGGTGATGTGCTGAAAATTGAAGATCAACTTGTTCCTGTGGCACGCCAACTTGCGGGCGTAAAATCAATGCTTTTTCTTGGGCGCAATATCTTTTTCCCCATGGCCATGGAGGGCGCGCTCAAGCTTAAGGAGTTAAGTTACATCCATGCAGAGGGTTATCCCGCCGGTGAACTTAAACATGGCCCCATTGCATTAATCGAAGAAGCTGTGCCTGTGGTGGCTTTGCTGCATCAAGAGGTGCAAGCCGACAAAACCATTTCAAATCTGGAAGAAGTCCATGCCCGCGGCGCCCATGTGGTGGCTATTGGTGATGAGGCATCATTGGCCAAAGTAACCCTCGCTGGTGCATCCCTTATCAAGTTGCCACCATGCACCAAAATTCAGGCAGCATTCGCCGTGGCCATACCCATGCAAATGCTAGCCTATCATGTCGCTGTGGCCAAAGGCACCGATGTGGATCAACCCCGCAACTTGGCTAAGTCAGTAACGGTGGAGTAATTTGCACTCAGCGATTTGGGCTTGTGTTCCTCGGTATTACCGCTCCTGAGAGGTGATCCAGTCAATCAAAATAGCATTGAAGTCCTTAGGGTTTTCGATGTTGCACAAATGTGCAGCACCAGGAACAATTTTCATCAAAGATCCTGGCAGGTGCGCAGCAATAATTTCCGACATGGATACAGGCAATGCAGGGTCATGCTCGCCCGGGATAATCATCACCGGCGCGGTGATATTTTGGAGTTGTTCGGTGTAGTTGAGCTTCATGACGGCCCGCGAACAACCCGCATAACCCTTCGGCTTCGTTGTGCTGATCATTTTTGATACATCCGCCACCAATTCTGGGTGAAGTTGGCGTGTCTCTTGGGTAAGCCAGCGGCTCAGGGTGGGCTCAACCAGACCATCCATGCCTTGTGTGAGTGCTTGGGATATGCGGGCTTCCCAAGTGGGCAAAACTTCTTGAGGAATGGCGCTGGTGGTGGCGCATAACGCTAATGACTTGAACATGTTGGGATGAAAAATACCAATGGCTTGGCCCGTCATGCCGCCGATTGAAAGCCCACAAAAATGTGCTTGCTCAAAGCCCGTTGCCTTTGCCAAGGCAACGGCATCATCCGCCAGATCTTTGATGGTGATGTCATGGTCGAAATCGTCGCTTTGGCCATGCCCCCGCTTGTCGTAACAAAGGATGCGGTATGCATCCCCCATTACTTCAATTTGCCGGTCCCACATGGAGAAATTGGTCGCCAAGGAATTGCTGAACATCACCTTAATGCCGTCTTCAGGGCCTGTGATGCGGTAGTGAATATTAACGCCGTTCACATGAAGAAAATCTGACATAATCATTCCTCTCAATTTAAAAATATCAAGGATGAAGTTATGACATAAATTTGGGTTTCACCATCTTTGTTTGTGAGAACATACCAAGCAAGCCAAATAGCCAACCAAAACATTGGTGAACCCAAGGGCCCTGTGTTGCCATTGGCGTGATGGCAATGGGCTTAAAAAGCGTCTTTCACAACGGTGAGGCCAAGCGCTTCCCAATCAAGCATGCCACCACGGTAATAGTAAATTCTGGCTGCTGGAAATCCATCACGGACCATTGCTTTGATGGCAATGGGGCTTTGGGGGCAGACCGGGCCGTTACAGAATGCATAAACTTTTTTGGCCTGGGCACAATTCCATCCGCTTGATGCCTTCGTGCAGCCAAGTTCATCCAAGCGTTGGGCGACTTCGGTATAGGGAATGTGCACCGAATTTGGGATGGTGCCTTCCAAACGGTGCTCGATTTCACGCATGTCAACAACAACGGAATCCTCATCATTTAATGCGTGCAAAATTTCGATTTCCGCAACAGGATGAACACCTTGCACAGGGACAATTGGCTGAAGCCATCCCTTGTTTTTGGCACAATCGGTCATCTGACGGGTGATGGTGATGTCACCATCAGAACTCTTCACCACAAAAGAGGTATCTTTATCGATAATGCGGAGGTTTTCGGCATGTGCCAAAGATGACACGGCACAAATGGTCAAGATGGAAATAGCACGAAGCATGATGGCGCCTTTTTGCATGTGAAGTTCATTCGTCATGTTTATTTCACATTATATGTATGTAGAACAATTATTCCTTAGGATGGTGGGGAAGTCTGGCAGATATTCATCTTGACGTGGAGGTTGTCGAAGGTGAGAGGTCATGGAGAAACATGGAGGTAACGCCGATGGATCAGCAAGATTTGAAAGAGATGGTTGGCGAGGCAGCTGCGGCCGAAATTGGTGATGGCATGCATATTGGGATTGGTACCGGATCCACTGCTGAGGCATTCATCAGGGCGCTTGCCATACGCGTCAAAGATGGGCTGTCGGTTCATGGCGTTCCAACTTCCGAGCGCTCGGCGCAATTATGCCATGAACTGGGCATACCCATAGGAACATTAAATGATCTTGGCCCGTTAGACATGACCGTTGATGGGGCAGATGAAGTTGATGGAGAACTTCAATTGATCAAGGGTGGTGGTGGCGCACATCTTCGTGAAAAAATTGTTGCGTCGGCTTCAGACCGGGTTTTGATCATTGTGGATGAATCAAAAATTGTTGGGCATTTGGGTGCGTTCCCCCTGCCGATTGAATTTGTTCCCTTTGAGGCTGATTACACAGCGAGAATGGTGCAGGGGATGATGTGTGAGGTCCTTGAACGGGACGTTACAAGCACCCAGCGTATGGATGCCGACGGCCTAGCCTTTATGACTGATAGCGACAACTTCATTTGGGATTTTCACTGCGGTGTCATCAGTGATCCAGAATCTTTGGCTTTGGCATTGGACACTGTGCCGGGGCTTGTCGAGCATGGACTATTTGTGGGGCTTGCCGATGCGGTAATGACAGCAAGCGTTGAAGGTGTCCGCACAATTCATCGGGGAATGGTTGAATAATGGATTATGATTATTTTGTAATTGGTGGTGGATCGGGCGGTGTTCGTGCGGCACGTCTTGCCGGGGCGAGGGGCCTTCGTGTTGGCCTTGCTGAATATGATCAGCTTGGTGGCACCTGCGTTATCAGGGGGTGTGTGCCCAAAAAACTGATGGTGTATGGCGCAAGCTATGCGGGTTTGTTTGAAGAAGCAGTTGGTTTTGGTTGGTCTGTAGGCGAAGCTTCTTTCTCCTGGCCGATTCTTCGCAATCGGATGGCCAATGAAATCAATCGCTTATCTGGTATTTATGAGAGAAACCTTTGTCAGGCCCAAGTTGAGATTATCCCCCAACATGCGTCACTTGCCGGACCTAATAGGGTCAAGTTTGCCGATGGGCAGGAAGTTTCAGCAGAGAGAATTTTATTGGCCACAGGCGGTCGTCCTTTTGTTCCAAAAGGATTGGAGAATGCCGATTTGGCATTAATCTCGGATGATTTGTTCCATCTGGAAAAATTGCCACAGCGTTTGGTTGTGGTTGGTGCAGGCTATGTTGCGGTGGAATTTGCCGGCGTCTTTGCACGTCTTGGTGTGGAGGTGACTTTATTGGTGCGGCGCGATGCGGTGCTGCGTAGTTTTGACCAAGGTTTGCAGGATTATGCAGCCGGCGCGTTGGCCCATTGTGGGGTTGATGTGCGGTTTCAATCCGAGCCTTCATCCTTTGCGCGCATGAACAACGGCGACATGGTGGTAACATTGACTGACGGCAACAAATTGGCGGCCGACGAAGTTTTGTTGGCTGCTGGTAGGCGGCCTCATATTCATGGGCTTGGGCTGGAACATGCCGATGTTTCGGTTTCTAGTTCTGGTGCCATTATGGTTGACGAATATAGCCGCACCAACGTGGCGTCTGTCTTTGCGATCGGCGATGTCACAGATCGGGTGAACCTAACGCCAGTGGCTATTTCTGAGGCCGTGGCGCTGGATAGAACATTGTTTGACGATATGCCCACGCCGGTGGATCATCACACCATCCCAACAGCTATCTTTACCCAACCAGCGGTTGGCACGGTGGGTTGGTCGGAGGAATATTTGTTGGATCAAAAGGCTGATTTTGATGTCTGGGAGGGAAGCTTCAAGCCGCTCAAGCACACACTAAGCGGCGTGGAAGAGAAGTTTTTCTTTAAGCTTATTGCAGCACCTGATGAGGGGCAGGTTTTGGGGCTTCATATTGGTGGCGAAGAGGCTGGTGAACTCATTCAATGCTTGGGTATCGCGGTGAAAGCGGGCCTTACTAAGCAAGATTTTGACCGCACCATGGCTGTTCATCCCAGTGCCTCGGA
>DKOD01000093.1:0-5055 GCA_002469865.1 Alphaproteobacteria bacterium UBA7371
TTTTTAGACATGCTGAAAGCTCTGCAACCTTTTTGTTGTCCAGCGAGCCATGTTCATGAAGCACACAAAAAGGCGCGTCAAAGGCGCGTTTTCTGTTAACACGACCATGTTGGTAGGCCGGATCGTAATGATCGCGTAGCAAGCAGGTGACCAAGCTTTCCCAATCACGCATGCGGGCCAATTCAACCCATTGGTCAACCCTGTCATTGCCACGGACTTGTCTTAGATGGTCTAGTTTTTCGGCCACCAAATCATCGGAAAGAAGTTCAGCTTGATAAATAGCCAATAAATGCGCCACGCGCGCTTTGAGAGATGCCTCCAGCATGATGGCCGGTGCGCGCAAAAGTGCATCTTTTATTGACGGGGGAAGTAACAAACGACCAATTTTGGTTGATTCAGCTTCAACCAAAATCATCTGCCCCCCGACACTTGTTGAGAGAATTTGATGAATGCGGCTTTCAAACATTTTTTGACTGGGCTGGGCACCAAGACTAAGCCCGCCCAATACAGAGCCGCGGTGGTTGGCACATGCTTCAAGGTCCAACATATGAATATCATGCTCGGCCACGGCATGAAGAAACGCTGTTTTACCCGTTCCCGTATTACCATCCACCACGAGAAAATTGGCCTCTATTGGCTGGTCGTAAAGCGCCGAAACCACGGCTTGACGGTATGATTTGTACCCCTTTTCCAAAAGACTCGTTCGCCAACCAACAGCGTGAAGAATTGTTGCCAAGGATGCCGAGCGCTGCCCACCGCGCCAACAATAAACAGCTGGCTGATAGGAACCATCTTTATGGGCAAAATGCTCGTTTAAATGGCGTGAAATGTTTTTGGAAACCAGCGCAGCACCGACTTTGCGCGCCTTAAAGGGGCTTACTTGTTTGTATATTTTGCCCACCACCGCATGCTCGTCGTCATCGAGCACCGGAAGATTAATGGCGCCTGGGATATGGTCTTCGGCATATTCTGAAGGTGTGCGCACATCAATGATCTCGTCACTTTGGCAACCAAACTGACCCCAGGGCTGAACAGAAATTTCGGCCAATTATTCCTCCGGAATAAACTCCAGTGCATGGCCATTAATGCAAAAGCGCAGGCCGCTGGGCTTAGGTCCGTCAGGGAATACATGCCCAAGATGGGCCTCACAAGATGCACAGATAACTTCCGTGCGCACCATGCCATGGCTCATATCTTCATGGACATTGACCGCGTCTTGAATGACTGGCTCATAAAAACTTGGCCAACCGGAACCGCTGTCATATTTTGCACGGCTGGAGAAAAGCTCTTGCCCGCAAACCACACAGGCAAATGCACCATCTCTTTTCTCATTTAAGTGGGGGCCGGTAAATGGTGGTTCCGTCCCTGCCTCTTGGGTAATATGATAGCTTTGTGGTGAAAGCTTGTTTTTGCGCTCCTGAAGGATCAACTTCTTGTCTTGGTCTGCTGGGTTGCCCATGCTTAACTCGCTGCCTGCATTGCTGGTGGTTCATGTAAGGTAGAATATGGAACATATCATCCCAGAACAAAGCCTGGATTTGAACATAAGACCAGCATGTCTGGATGATGCCAATGCCATTACCCGGCTGATCATGATGAGTTTTGGGCCCGGTAGGTTTGCCCGGACAGCAGAACGTTTTCGCGAGGACCCCAAGCGCGTTTTGGGACCCTCCCTAGTGGCCACCAGAGGTAGCCTCTTGGTGGGTGTTGTGGTAACCCATAGACTCGCTGACAATTTGGGCAATCATGGTCTTTTTCTGGGCCCCCTTGCTGTGCGCCAAGTGGAGCAGCAACGTGGCACGGGGGCCCGTTTGATGCAGAAAATTATGGAACTCACGTCGGAAGATTGGATTTTGCTTATTGGTGAATTGTCATTTTATGGCAGGCTTGGGTTTCAGCCTGTGCCCCACGCTATTGAACTTCCCACGCCAACCAACCCAGACAAAATTCTTTATTATTCCGCCCACGCCACCATTCCAGGACCCATGTTCCATCATGGCCATGACTGAGGAGCAACGAATGGAAAAACGCATTGGTGATATTGATATTGTCATCAAGCAAGATGGCAGTTGGTGGCATGAAGGCGGCCTCATCAAGCGCCTCAACATGGCCCGTCTGTTCGCCTCGGTCTTACAAAAACGTGGTGACGAATATTGGTTGGTAACCCCAGTGGAGGAATTGCGCATCAAGGTTGAGGATGCCCCTTTTGTTATCACCAACCTTACCATCCCCGAAGCATCTGGGCAGGCCTATGACGCAAGAGATAGCCTTGAACGTGGCCTCAAAATTTCCAAACCCCCTTTTCTCAAAAAAAACCGGGATGGTGTGGATGTTTTTCATGTAGAACTGGGCAATGATTTGCTTGGTCAATGCAGCCGTTCTCTTCATATTTTGCTCACTGACAACCTGAAGTTGGGGGAAGGAGGAAGCTGGCAGCTTCACACCACCAATGGTGATGTTTGGAGCAGCGGCATTATTGATGGATGATTACTTACAGCTTCTTGAAGACCCATCATGCTACCGGCCAGCTTCCGGTGATGGACGGCTTGCGGCGGTGACATTGATGGTCGCGCCTGATTATTGCATTCTGATTGAGCGTTCCCCAAATGCCCCGAAACATGCCGGCCAAGTTGCACTTCCTGGTGGGCGCGCCGAGGATAGTGACTTGGATCTCTGGGATACCGCCCGTCGTGAAACAGCAGAGGAAGTTCACGTTTCGTTGGGTCGCCATCAACCATATCAGCAAATGCCCGCAACCATGACAGGCACAGGTTATCATGTTCATCCATTTCTTGTGCTTATGGACAAATTGCCCCCACATCGGCCCGACAATCATGAGGTGGAAAATATTCTTTTATTCCCCACCCCGGATTTGCTGGATCTCACACGATACCGTCTTGTCAGCCGCGAGCAGGGTTTGGTGGAAACGCCATGGGGTCCATATCACATATGGGGTGCAACAGCTCGGATTATGTATCTGGCCGCCCATATTTTGAACCAGAATTGAGGAAAACATGGCCACACGCATCATCATTATTCTTATTGCCTTAAGCCCGATCATCAGTTTGCTGGTTTATAAATATGTTCGTGATGAACCTCTATTTCGGGCGGACATAAAAAGCCTGCTGGCCGTGTTGGTTGCCCTGGTCATTCTGTTTGCTGGCCTGGTCACCTTACGGGTGAATGAAGATGAACCAGCCAACAAAACCTACAAACCAGCAGAAGTTGGCGAAGATGGCCGACTGCAACAGGGCGGCTTTCAATGAAGCAGCGGCTTCCCATTCTGGACAATAGGTTTGGGCAAGAACCTCTCTCGACCCTCACCAGCCGTGTGGATCCAGAGGGCGAATGTTTATTGGCGGTCGGCGGCTGTGTCCGCGACGCGCTGTTAAACAAAGACTTTGCCGACATGGATTTTGCCACGAGCCTCACGCCCAAACAGGTAATTGAAGGCGCCACCAGGGCCGGCTTCGGGGTCGATCTTAAGGGCTTTGATCACGGCACCGTGGTGGTCCACCGTGATGGCCAAGCATTTGAAATAACCAGCCTTCGGCAGGATGTTGAAACCGATGGTCGCCATGCACGCATCGCGCTGACTAATGACTGGACCGAAGATGCGAAGCGCCGGGACTTCACAGTAAATGCCTTATATTATGCCCCCAAGACGGGCTTGCTTGACCCATTAAATGGCAAGGATGACCTTCACCCTTTGACCTTAAAATTTGTTGGCAACCCCGAGAAGCGAATTTTGGAAGATAGCCTTCGTATTTTTCGGTTTTACCGCTTCTGGTCGCAATGGCCCGCGGTGCTCATTGACCCAGAAAGTTTAACATGGGTGGAAAAATTGGCCACATCGGCGCCTCTTCCCTCACGTGAGCGCATCACCACAGAATGGATGGGCATGTTGAGATGCGAGCCTCCTGAGGAATTATGGACTTCCCTCAACAAAGCCGGTCTCGGTGAGCGTGTTTTTGGACATGTGCCAGCATATGTGCGGGAGGCAAAATTCATGGAGACGAGATTGGCTATTTCTTTTGCACCCGCCCCCGAGGCCATGGCAGATGCCCTCCGGCTGCCTGGGAATATTCGTCGTCAGGTGGTTGAATTGGCACAAATAAGGTCAGCAATCATCAACCAAGATGACCATTTGTTGGCACGTCGTTTGCTTCATGCCGCCAAAGAAACCATCACCATGGTTGGAAGGGAAAACGTAATCTTTGGCCATTGCCTTTCCCTCCTTACCCGCCTTGAGACCGCGCGGAAGATTGGCGCTGTTGAAGCGCGCGCCGCTGGTCTTGAGGATGGGCCCGAGATGGGAAAATGGATCCGAAAAGCACGTATCGATTGTCTTCTGGGCCTAAATTGAAGGCAGCAAGCGCTTCAAGGCAAAGGCGTAAACCCGCGCCACTTCTTCCAAACGCTGATACCGACCCGTTTTGCCAGCATGCCCTGCTTCCATCTCCGTATGCATCAAAATAGGATTTTTGGACGTGTTATGTGCTCGTAATTGCTGCACCCATCGCGCTGGCTCCCAATAAGTAACCCTGGGATCCGTCAAGCCAGCTGTCGCCAAAACAGCCGGATAAGCTTGCCGCGTGACGTTATCGACAGGGCTATAGCTTGCAATATGTTCCCTGGCTTTCTCATCCTCAATGGGATTACCCCATTCGGGCCATTCCGGCGGCGTCAGTGGCAATGTTGGGTCGGACATGGTTGCCAAAACATCGACAAATGGGACTTCGGCAATAATGGCCTCATACAGATCTGGCGCCATGTTGGTGATGGCACCCATCAACATGCCACCAGCTGACCCGCCATGGGCAGCCAGATGTGGCGAGGCATAGCCTTGGGCAACAAGCCAATTGCTGACATCAACAAAATCTCGAAAGCTGTTTTGTTTATGCTCACGCTTTCCTTGCCGATACCATTGGTAACCTCGCTCCATGCCACCGCGAATGTGAATAATGGCGTAACCCACATGCCTATCCACAAGCGACAACCTTGGGGCAGAAAAATGGGCTGGCATGGACATGCCGTAGGCACCATACCCATACA
>DKOD01000093.1:5446-8727 GCA_002469865.1 Alphaproteobacteria bacterium UBA7371
CCATCGCGAACGGCAACATCAATCCGTGTGACCACATAATTCTCAGGATCATGTCCCGACGGAATGACTTGTGTTTTTCGGTGTGTCCATTGGCCATCAAAAAGCCCCACGTCATAACTCGTTCTGGGCATGCGTGGGGAGCTAACATGCACCCGCACAAAGCCGGCATGAGGGTCACCGGGCATTTGGTGCTCAAGATCATAGGCAGCCTCATGATGCTGGAGGCGCTGGAATACAGAACCATCATGCTTAACCACCAACAATTTTGGCAGGGCATCCTCCATGACCAGGGCAAGAACCCCGCCAGCAAATGCATCAATATCCTCTACCAGACGCTCGTCATGCCCCGGCAACAAACATTCCCAAGGCCCATTGGGGCTGGTCGAGACATCGATGGCATAATTTTCGTGATCAATATTGCTCAGTCGATACCAATACCCGTCTTCTGCAATGTCGATGCTGTAGCGGATTTGACTTTTGCGGGCTTCGATGAGGCCCAAATCATGGGCTGCATTTCGCGGCAACCAACGAACCTCTGAGGTTTCATGGTCACCCAAATTCAAAAACACGTAACGGCCACATGCTGATGTTGCCAAACTCATAAAATACGCATCATCCGGCTCACGATAAAGCAGTTTGGTGCTGTTGGTGCTGAGGTTGGTGAGGTTGAGATCTTTAGGGCGATGTTGATCATCCAAACCCACCCACAAAATGCTGCCACCACCATCGCAAACCACAAAATTTGGGGCCGCAGCATCAATGCCAACAGGCTCGTGACTTCCATCCCCCCGCACCCTCATGATGTCAAAATATTCTGAGCCCTTAAAATCGGCAGACCAGAAGAAACATTCTTCCCCTTCATCACCAACCATAGCCCCGAGGCGAAAAAATGCGTGTTGATCGGCGATCACATTTTCATCAAGCAACAACAATTCCTGCGCCCCCAACCGCCAATGCTGCGGACGTTCCGCACCATCCACAAAACGCCGTTGATAGGAATATTTTTTGCCTGGCAATGGGACAGTCTCATCCACACCGGCAACCCGCCCTTTCATTTCAAGAAGAAGGGCATCCCTTAAATCAGGCGCTTCAGAGAGGTAACGCTCGGTCTCTTCGTTATGCCCAAGCAAAAATTGTTTGATGCGATCATCAAGCTTGCTGGGGTCCCGCAGCACTTCCTGCCAATTATCGGCACGAAGCCATTTGCCATCTTCTTGATCCACCATTGATATCATCCTTTGATTGCCGTCATATCACACCGGCATAATTGGGGGGTCGTCATGCTATCCACAAGCGACAGAATAGAACATGACGTCGTGTTTGCCGGCGCTGGCCACGCCAACATGCTGGCCCTGCGCATGTTGGCCATGTCACCACCACCACAAACCTGCCTTACCCTCGTGAGCCCGCAGAGTGAAGCGGCATATTCAGGAATGGTGCCGGGATATTTGGCTGGCAGATATGCCCGCAAAGATATCTGCATCAATCTGCCAGCTTTTTGTGCCAAGCTTGGCATTAGGTTTGTGCAAGGTCACATCACCGGTTTGGACAGCAAAGCAAAACAAATCCTCATGGAGAACCAGCCAGCAATTGGCTATGATATTCTCTCACTTAACCTGGGTGCAGCTGGGGCAAGCACACCCGAAGGTAACAACCTAATTTGCGCCAAGCCTGTCCACAATTTTATGAATAAAATTGAATATTTAATTGAAAAAATTGATAATCATATTGAATCAAAAATAGACGTGGTTGGTGGTGGCGCTGCCGGTGTTGAGATTGCCATGGCCCTGAAAGAACGTGGTGGGGTGCATGCAGAAGTAAGCCTGTTTCATCGCAGTGGCATTCTGAAGGAATTGGGCCAAAGAGCGGCCAAGCACGCAGAAGCTGCTTTGAGACGCGCTGGGATCAATATCATATCGGCGCAATGGCAAGCCCAAAGACCGGACCGCATCACCATCATGGCAGCCGGTTACCATCCCCAAAACATCCTCGTTGATCAGGAATTACAAAATAAATTTCCCATCAGGTCCGACCTCAAGCTCCAGGGGCATGATGATATTTTTGTGGTGGGCGACATGGCTTATTTCAAACCCTCTCCCCTCCCCAAATCTGGGGTTTATGCTGTGCGAAGCGCACCCATTTTGGCAGCCAATATTAGGGCGTCGTTATTGGGAGGCCAAAGCAAGCCTTTTCGGCCGCAAAAAGATTTCTTGCGGTTGGTCTCTTTGGGAACCAAGAATGCCTTGGCGAGCAAATATGGCGTAACTGTGAGTGCACCAATCATATGGAAATGGAAGCATCATGTTGATCAATCATTCATGAGACGCTTCCATGACATCCCAATCATGACCAACAACAAAGCCCAGCCCGATCATCAAATATTATGCACTGGATGCGCTGGAAAGATCTCTGGTGGGGTGTTGCAGCATGTTTTCGGCTCCGATTTTGCCCCAGAAGATGCCATGAAACTTGGGAAAAGGTCTGTTGCCAGCATTGATGGCATGCGCTCGTTTTTGTCTGACGAATATGTGATGGCCTCCATAGCCACCCGCCATGCCCTTGGGGATATTTTGGTGTCTGGTGCAAAGCCGGAGCATATTCTCATCAGCCTCGCCTTGCCAGCTGCCAATGATCAGATCCTGGCACGGCGCTTAAAAAGAAGCCTCACTGCTGTTCAAATTGAGGCTAAAAAATATGGTGCATCTATCTCCGGGGGGCATAGCTTGGAAGCCCAGGATTGGCTGATTTCCTTGGCCATAATTGGAAGGTCGTCCCCCCAACCAATTCCCAAACAAATTCCCGATGGTCCCGTAAGCATCATCCAAACTGACCCCGTCGGCGTCGGCGCCATGATGGCAGCCCACATGCAGGGGCATTTGGATGCTGTGCAATATGACGAGCTTATGCGCCATCTTTTACGGCCCCTGCCCGATATCAACAAATTACAAAAATCATTCAGCATTCTTGCTGCAACCGATCTCACCGGCTTTGGTGTTGCAGGTCATCTTTTGGAAATGTTTCAATATCAAGCAAAGGATTTTTCATGGGCCAATATAGCGCTCCCCCATTTGCCGGGTGCAGAAGATATTGCAAGAATATTCCCCAGCAGCCTTCTCCAGGCAAACCAAGCCTATGGCGCCCTTCTTCCGGCACATCCTAAAGACCAATCATTGCTCCGCTTTGACCCACAAACCTGCGGTGGTTTTCTTATTGCAACCCGCCCCAAAAACGCACCTGCATTGTTGGCCAAACTCGGAAATATGGGCCATCACCATGCAAAA
>DKOD01000093.1:9152-13225 GCA_002469865.1 Alphaproteobacteria bacterium UBA7371
CCGAATTGTTGCAACGCAACAACTGTTGGAATTCATATGGAACTTAGAATGGGTTTCAACAAGTTCTTTTTACGCAAGTCAGATATGCATAATTTGCATATCTTATCAGTAGGACCAGCTACGCGCTTGCTCCAACAAAAAATCCTTAAATACCTGCACCTTGGGCGTCATCCGCAATTCTTCCGGATAGCTTATATAGGTCATGATTTCAGGGCCTTCGACATCCGGCAACACACGAATCAACTGGTCCGAGGAAACAGCCAAATAATCCGGCAACATTCCAATTCCCATACCGGATTCCAAAGCTTTAAAGATCCCATAAACATTATTGATCCTCATATGAGGCAAACGTGAATTCCCCCTAGGCAAACCCACCGTCATCAACCAATTCAACTGATCGAGATAGGAAATGACCTGCTCGCCATAAATGATAAAGGGATGATGCTTCAAATCATCCAGCACCAAAGGCATGCCATGTTCTTCGACATAGGAATGTGAGGCGTAAACATGATTATGCACGTTTATGAACTTACGTTGAATAAGACTAGGCTGGGTCGGCGGCCAAAGGGTAATCGCAAAATCAGCCTCCCTCATGGACAAATCAAATTCTTGCTCCGCGAAAAGAAACTGAGGTTTGACCTTTGGGTAACGCTGCGAAAATTCAGCAATCCTTGGCACCAACCAATTGCACCCAAAAGCCACCGTGGTGGCAATGATGAGATCACCGGCAGGTTCCTCGCTTGAAGACTGGAGAACTGCCTCGGCCATGGCAACTTTGCCGAATATATCCCTAATGTTGTTATGAAAATTCTCGCCTTGCTCGGTCAGCAGCAAGCCCCGGGCATGCCGATGAAATAACATCACACCAAGCTCGGATTCTAAGGCAGAAATTTGCCTTGATATGGTGGATTGGCTTTTTCCAAGTTTTGACGCGGCCAGGGTAAAGCTGCCACTTTCAGCCACCGCATGAAAGATAGGAAGCTTGTCCCAATCAACATGCGATTTGATGGGCATCAACCACCACCAGACAAGAAACGCTCGGCATCAAGGGCTGCCATGCAGCCCATGCCAGCTGCGGTGACTGCTTGTCGGTAGGTATGATCGGTCACATCCCCTGCGGCAAACACCCCAGAAACTTCCGTGTGGGTTCGGCCCGGCGTTGCAAGAATATAGCCACCTTCATCCATGGGCAGATGCCCCTGAAAAATTTCCGTCGCAGGCTTATGACCAATCGCAACAAAAAGACCGTCCAAGGCAATGTCACTCTTGGTCCCATCGCGGTGGTTCAAACGAACCCCAGTAACGCCCGGCGGGTTATCATCCCCGAGGACCTCATCAATGGATGCGTTCCAAATGGTCTCAATTTTTTCGTGGGCAAAGAGGCGTTCTTGCAGGATTTTTTCCGCGCGCAACTCATCCCGACGATGGATCAAGATTACCTTACTTGCAAAATTGGTCAGGAATAGTGCTTCCTCAACGGCCGAATTGCCGCCGCCCACAACGCCCACAACCTTATTGCGGTAGAAAAAACCATCGCAGGTTGCACATGCTGACACACCAAAACCCCGAAAACGCTCTTCACTGGGAATGCCGAGCCAACGTGCCTGGGCGCCTGTTGCCACCACCACCGTATCAGCCGTGATCTGTTCGCCATTATCAAGCCAGGCCCGAAATGGACGGTTGGAAAAATCGACCTTTGTCACGGTATCGTCAATCAGCTTTGTGCCAACATTTTCTGCCTGACCGCGCATTTGCTCCATAAGCCAAGGACCTTGAACGGGATCAGCATAGCCTGGGTAATTTTCCACATCGGTGGTGATGGTCAGCTGCCCCCCAGGCTGAATGCCCGTCACAACAACTGGCTCCAACATCGCCCTTGCTGCATAAATGCCCGCAGTATAGCCGGCTGGACCTGAACCGATGACAAGCAACTTGGTATGCATGAAAACTCCAAATGATCAGCGCGAAATGAAAACTTACCGATAGAGCATCTGATCTTCAAGATTCGTATAGAGACCTGCAACCATTTCGCCGTAACCATTGAACATTTCTGTGGGTCGGTAGGTATCCTTACCCAGCACACGCTCCATGTTTTGCGGCCAGCGGGGGTGGGGAACACCCGGATTTACATTGGCCCAAAAGCCATATTCCTTAGGCTGAATTTGCTCCCAGAAACTTACAGGTCGCTCGCTTGTGAATTCGATTTTGTCGATCGATTTTGAGGATTTGAACCCATATTTCCAAGGCGTGGCCAAACGAAGCGGGGCACCATGCTGCTTGGGCAAAGGATGCCCATAAACACCCGTCACCATGAATGTGAGCTCATGGGCCGCCTCTTCAATAGTAAGGCCTTCCACATAGGGCCAAGGATACCAGCTCTGGCGTTGTCCTGGAGCGGTTTTTGGATCCATGAAGGATGTGAATTTCACATATTTGGCTGAAGAAAGGACATCAGATTTTTCCATCAATTGACGCAAGCCAAACCCTGTCCACGGCACCACCATGGACCAGGCCTCGACACAACGATGTCGATAAATACGCTCTTCAAGATCCATCCCAGACAACAACTCATCAATGTCCCAAATTTTGGGATTGCCCACCTCGCCGCTTACCTCAACGGTCCATGGCCTGATTTTGAGCTCCTGGGCTGCTTGAAAGATCTCTTTGTGGGAGCCAAATTCATAAAAATTGTTGTAGCGTGCAGCTTCTTCCTCCGCAGTAACCTCATCGAGAAAAACGTTGAACAAGGGGTTTTTGGCAACGGGGTATAGGGACATGGAAGGATCCTCCTTCCAATTGAGCGGTATGTCGTTAGAGCCCCCAAGCCCAAATAACGCCTGGGCTTCATATGAAGCGCCAAGGGCCAGCGCACCGGCGCCAAGACCCAAAAATTTTCTCCGGTTCAAAAAGAATTTTTCATCCGTTACCATCGATTGCGATAACATATGCCTCACCTTTGTCATATCTTCCCCCGTGATCCATGACCCATGGCCGTTAACGTAGGGCAAAGAATGGCAAAATCATGTCATGTGAGGGACGCACAAAAACGTTGGATGCGTCGACAGGCCTCTTCCAAAGCTTCGGTAGAGGTGGCGTAGGACACCCGAAAATATGGCGCCAACCCAAAGGCACTGCCCTGGACCACGGCCACGCCCTCCTCCTGCAATAGGGCCGTGACAAAATCTTCATCACTTTGAATACTAGCCCCCTTACTGGTCGTTTTGCCGATGCAACCTTCACATGATGGGTACACATAAAATGCACCTTCTGGTGTTGGGCAGGAGATGCCTTGGGCCTGGTTAAGCATAGAAACAACCATATCGCGACGTTCCCGGAACACCTCTCGGCGCTCCTTCAGGTAATCCTGAGGGCCATTCAAAGCCTCAACAGATGCCCATTGGGAGATGGATGATGTGTTGGATGTGGATTGCCCTTGAACCTTCCCCATGGCTTTAATGATCTGCTCTGGGCCACCGGCATAACCAATCCGCCAACCCGTCATGGCATAGGCTTTCGAAACACCATTCATGGTAACGGTGCGGTCATACAGTTCCGGAACGAGCTGGGCGATGGTGAAAAATTTGCCGTCATAACTTAGATGCTCATAGATATCATCGGAAAATATTTGAACATGGGGATGACGCAAAAGCACCTCTCCGAGTGCTTTGAGCTCTTGGGCGGGAATTGCCGCACCCGATGGGTTCGAGGGTGAGTTCAATATCAGCCATTTGGTCTTTGGTGTGATGGCTTTTTCCAACTGCTCCGGGGTAATCCTAAAACCCGATTCAAGGTCTGTGGGCATGACCACCGGGGTGCCACCGCATAAGGCCACCATATCGGGATAACTCACCCAATATGGTGCTGGTATCAAAACCTCATCACCTTCATTCAAGGTGGCAACAAAAGCGTTATAAATAACCTGTTTTCCGCCGGTGGAAACGATGATTTGGGAAGGCGCATAATCCAAACCGTTTTCCCGTTTGAATTTGTCGATGATGGCTTGCTTCAATTCAGGGATGCCATCGGGGGCGGTATATTTGGTTTCGCCACGGCGAATGGCATCGATGGCAGCC
>DKOD01000137.1:0-2464 GCA_002469865.1 Alphaproteobacteria bacterium UBA7371
GGGATGAAAATCATTTCTAATGATACCCTTGGATGGGGATGCTTTTTTGATTTCTGCAATCAGGGCAGGACGACCATTTGTGAGAAAATCTTTTTGCAATTGGTGCAAAAAACCGCGTGGTTGGTCTTCAAAATCTGCCAATCTCGCTGCAAGCTCTCCTGCGGGCATTTTCGCCTTAGCGGCTTCAATTTCGACAAGCTTGTAAGCCTTAATTCTTTCCAGAATATCCACCATTAGCAATGGCCTCCCGACACCATTTTTGCCAGGACATGACGTGCATGGCCATCATCAATGCTTGCAGCGGCCAGCTCCAACCCCATGGGAATATCATGGGCTTTGTCTGCCACAACCAAAGCCGCCGCAGCATTGATCAAAACCACATGGCGGTAATCATTTACCTTGCCATCCAAAAGATCTGTCAGGGCTTTGGCATTATAGCCCGCATCACCACCTGCCAAACCATTATCTTCGTCAAGATGTAGGCCGTATTCCTCAGGATTGATCTCAAATTCATGGATGACATCATCCTCAAGCGCTGCCACATAACTTGGCGCGCCAAGGGTGATTTCATCCAGGCCATCGGAACCATGGACAATCCAAGCTTTTTTGCTGCCCAAACGCTGAAGTACCTGTGCAAATGGCACCAGCCAGCGGCGGTCATAAACCCCAATCAGCTGCATTTGCGCCCCAGCTGGGTTGGAAAGCGGCCCCAGCAAATTAAAAATGGTTCTGGTTTTCAAGGATTTGCGGACTGGTACGACATGTTTCATGGCGGCGTGATGATTTGGCGCCATCAAGAATGCCATACCAACCTCATCAATCATACGCGCTTCCTGCAAGGCGCTCATGCCAATATTCACACCAAGCTTTTCAAGCACGTCAGCAGAGCCACTTTTTGAAGAAACAGATCGGTTTCCATGTTTGGCCACGCTAACGCCACAACCAGCCACCACAAAGGCCACCGCTGTGGAAATATTTAATGTTCCCTTTCGGTCGCCACCGGTTCCGCAAGTATCGATAAGGTTTTGTTTTTTTGTGTGCACAGGTGTCATCAGAGCGCGCATGGCACGGATGGCACCAGTAATTTCTGAGGTGGTTTCACCTTTGAGTCGCAAACAAATCAAAATCGCCGACAGCATCGCATCATCAACACCGCCAGTCATCACCATTTGAAACAATTCAAGGGCTTGCTGTTCGGAAAGATCACTGCCCGCCAACAAATGCTCCAGCAAATCATGGACCACGATTGTCATCTCTTTGCCCCACAAAGTTTTAGAAAATTACCCAGTATGTTAAAGCCCGCAGGGCATTTGATGCTTTCAGGATGAAATTGAACACCGTGCCAAGGTCTATCTTGGTGCCGCAACCCCATGATCAAACCATCTTGCCGCGCATTCACCACCAATTCTGCAGGCAAATTATCCTCAACAACTGAGAGGGAATGGTAACGCGTGACCGCTACGGATTGATCGATATTGGCAAACAAACCCGATCCATCATGATGAATGTCAACCACCTTGCCATGGACAGGGGGAGAGTCTTGCTGGAGTTTTCCACCAAATGCCATGGCGATGGTTTGATGCCCAAGACAGACACCCAGCAATGGTTTCTCAGCAGGCCAATGCTTGACCAGGTCAAGGCTAAGACCAGCCTCCAGGGGCGAACATGGCCCAGGGCTGATCACAAGTGCATCCACTTGACGGGCCAATAGCTTCTCAAGAGATTCGGCATCATTCCGAACGACCTCACAACGCGCACCCAACTCACCAAAACGATGCACCAAATTATAAGTGAAGGAATCGTAATTATCGATCATCAGCAAATTCATGACCGGCCACCAAAACGTTCTTCAGCAACTTCTGCTGCGTGGAATAAGGCACGGGCTTTGTTCACGGTCTCTTCATATTCCTTATGGGGTACGGAATCATAAACAACCCCAGCGCCCGCCTGAACATGCATGATGCCATCTTCCACCACCGCGGTACGCAAGACCAAACAGGTATCCATGTTGCCCGATAGCCCCAAATAACCAATGCCGCCTGCATAGATGCCACGACGACCTGGTTCCAATTCAGCAATAATTTCCAATGCGCGTAATTTTGGCGCCCCAGAAACAGTTCCTGCTGGCAAGCCGGCGAGCAAAGCATCGATGGCATCATTCCCTTCAGCAAGTGTGCCCCCAACCTGAGAAACCATATGCATCACATGAGAATAACGTTCGATCACGAATTCTTCTTCGACTTGGACCGAACCTATGTCGCTGACCCGGCCAACATCGTTACGCCCGAGATCGAGAAGCATAAGATGTTCAGCGCATTCTTTGGGGTCAGCTTGAAGTTCTTGGGCAAGTTCCAAATCTTTGGCAGCATCCAAGCCACGCGGCCTGGTCCCAGCAATGGGCCTCAAGGTCACATGCCTGTCAGACACACGAACCAAAATTTCAGGACTGGAGCCAACAAATTCC
>DKOD01000137.1:2845-9360 GCA_002469865.1 Alphaproteobacteria bacterium UBA7371
CGGTAAAGTGCCACACCACCCAAATGAAAGGCGCGGGAAAAACGCTGGCTGGGCACCACCTGAAAGACATCACCAGCTGCAATATATTTTTGTGCTTTCTCCACCATCATTTCAAATTGTTCTTGGGACAAATTGCTGGTGATGGTGGGATCAGCTGGCTTAGGCGTGCCATGTTTCATGGCAGGAACAGGTTGTTCCAAAATAGCCAGTGTTTTTTCAAGTTCTTTTGTGGCTTCATCGGCATGCAGCTCATCAATGAGCTGCACCAAGTGCAATTCATCACGCGCATGGTCCAAAATCAGGATTTGTGTTGGCCGAACAAAACGCCCCAGGGGAATGTCATCTTTCGTGGGCGGCGAAAATTTAAGCTTTGGCTCCAGCAATGAGACGGCCTCAAAAGACATGGCGCCATAAATGCCAAGGGCCATCGGCGGTACATCCTTGGGGAGGGAAGAGGGGAGCTGGGCCCACAAATCACGAAGAGCCTCTAGGCCATCGGCCGCACAAGGAAGACTTTGTCCGCTGCCATTGGTCAAGGTGACTTGATCTTCAGTTATCTCCAGCACCCTGTCAGGACAACGGGCCAATACGGAATAACGGCCTTTATTGGCACCACCGACCACGGATTCAAAAAGAAACAAATCGCCTTGGTCTTCTTGAAAACGCAAAACTAGGCCCACAGGCGTATGAAGATCACCTGGTAATATATTGTGGCGAACTGTTAAGCGCGGTTGGTCCTGAATATTGGTCATGGTCATTGGCTAAATCGGGAAAGGGCCTGCTCAAGATTGCCCACCAAAATTTGGGGGTTTTCACGTTTGACCAAGTCATCCAGCAGGTCATTTTGCCCTTCGCCGATTAATTCCGACGACACGGCCTCAACCAAGGCCTGGGAAGCTGTGCTGTTGTCCTGTGTTAGCGATGTAATTTGCAACAACACCGCCTGATCATCACTGAGGCGGAATATTTGTGGTTCGGTTTGTGAAAGAAGCCGTGCCACAAAACTGGCTGGGTACAGCTGGCTTAATTCCACACGGCTTTTGGTCTGTGGTTCGATCCCTGAAAAATCATCCAATGCATCTTTAACCGCTTGTTCGCGGGCTTCGCGTGTTTGCGCTGCACTGGCATCCTTTGCAACCTGTGCGCTGACCTCATCAAATGTTGCCGGGCGGGCATCGGTCACCGCCAATTTTGATACAAAAACCGGCACGAGATCATCGCGAACAAAACCCAAGGGTTCATCCCCCGGCAATTGACCCACAACCTGGTCAATAATGGATGCATCATCGGTTCCAAGGCCCTGGGCGAGGCCGTCTTGTTCTATGGTGCGGTCTTCAACAACTAAGCCGGGGATATTCTTGATCTCATCAAGTTTCGTGCCCGACGCCACAGCATCATCAATATCGTTGAACATGTTCTCCAAACGCTCAGGCAAAGTGTTTTCCGACATTTGCGTGCGAATTTCATCAACAACATTGTCAAATTCGGGTGCGGCCGCTGGAATGATCCGTTCGATTTTAAAGATCAAACGCCCAAGGGCGGTGGAAACAGGCTCACTGATGCCGCCTTCCTCAAGGGAAAAAACAACATTTGCAACATCAAGCGGCAAACTATCCTGGGTTCTTGCATCCAATTTCAACCCAACAGCACCCTCCAACTGATCTATTGCCGTGTTGGCGCGAATTTGGCTCAAAACATCATCAATATTCGCGTCAGCATTGATGCGATATTGCAAAATATCACGACGTTCCGGGGCTGCAAAAACTTGCTTTTGTTCTTCGAAGAAAGAACGCAACTCTTCTTCAGAAAAGTCGTCCCTCATTTGCTTGGTAAGGGCATCTTTATCAATGGTAAGCACCCGCAATCGGTGGGTTGCAGGCTGTTGGTAGCTATCTTGGTTGTCGTCAAAATATTTTTGTATTTGCTCGCGATTAACGGCCTGCACATCCACGCTGACCAATTTTTCCAAATAGGTTGCCTGTAGGTTGTTGTTGGCCCAGAGAAAATTGGCAATCGCTTGGCTTTGGCCGCCGGTGCGCAGCAAAAAATTGCTGTAGGCATCCTGCTTCAAACTAAAGCCTAGAACCTTTTGGGCCTCTTCTTCGTCAAAGCCATTGCTGCGCAAAGTGGCCACAAACAAATCCTGGGAAAATTTGCCGTTGGCATCTTGAAAATCAGGCATGTCCAAGATGGTTTTGGCAATAAGAGAAGCAGGCGCTGCAAAACCAGTCTCTTTGTAAAAATCTTCAAGCACTGCTTGGGCGGCAAGTTCCTGGGCAACACCTTGATCCAAACCGATCTGACGCGCTTCGGCGATGGAAATACCACGACCTTGCTGTCGCTCCAAACCGCGTCTTGTGCGCTCAAAGGCGCGAACATATTCGTTTTGGGTTACCCGGATATTGTTGCCCTCAACCACATTGGAGCCACCGGTAACTGCGAAGTCTCCGATGCCCCAAATGGCAAAGGAAACCACAAGCAAAACAATTAAAACAGCGGCATATTTGGAAGAAGCCCATTTGCGAAGACCGTGGAGCATGGATATTTCCCATTAAGTGAACATCATATCGACAAGGCCTGTCTTGCCACGATTGGGAGCAAAACGTAAATGTCTGCAATCACTCATGGAGGGATGGGGCATGGTAAAAAAAATCGTTGCAGGAAATTGGAAGATGAATGGCTCCCCCCAGGACATTCAATCCTTTGCCCATTATTCTCAGATTTTAACAAAGCCCGATCAGCTTGACGCCATCATTTGCCCACCTTTTCCGCTATTGGGTGAGGCGAAGCAGTCCTTTCACGAACAACTTCTCATTGGTGCTCAGGATTGCCACGGGGAATTGGCTGGCGCCCATACCGGTGATGTGTCTGCCCAATTGCTGCAGCAAATGTGCTGCTCCTATGTCATCGTGGGCCATTCGGAGCGCCGCCAAGATCATGCAGAAACCGACGTGATGGTGGGGCGCAAAATATTGGCTGCCCAGGAATTAGGCATCACACCTATCTTTTGTATTGGCGAGCAGATGGACCAGCGCCGTGCGGGGCGCTGGGGTGATGTTCTTGCCCAACAATTATCAATTTTGCGGGATGAAAAAATCGATGCGGGCATGCTTGTGGTTGCTTATGAGCCTATTTGGGCCATCGGCAGCGGGGCCAGGGCGGAAAATAACGATATTGTTGAGGCACATGGTTTCATACGTGCCCAATTGGCCAGCCTGGCAAATAACGCCTCTAAAATTGCTATTTTGTATGGTGGCTCGGTCAAACCTGATAATGTGGTAGAATTGTCCCAACTTGCCGATGTCGATGGTGCGTTGGTGGGTGGTGCGAGCCTTAAAGTTGAAGATTTTTCTCAGCTGGTTGAGGCATTTGGCGCCACGTTGTAAGAACATGGCTGAATATCCTTGGCGGTTTTTAACCTGCCCGTTTTTTATTGGTGATCTATGCAAGAAATTTTGACAATTGTGCACATTATCATTGTTGTGCTGCTCATTGGTGTGGTGCTTCTTCAGCGCTCCGAGGGGGGTGTTTTGGGCATTGGTGGTGGCCAAAATGCGTTCATGTCTGGCCGGTCTGCAGCCAATGCAATGACCCGCACCACATCTATCTTGGCGGTGTTATTTGTTTGTTCAAGTCTTGGCCTGGCATTGATCGCTGGCACATTTAAAGATGGCACCATCGTGGATGAAATTGAAAAGCTTGAAGAATCATCTCAGCCCGTGGACCAAAAAGACATAACGCCTGGCGCGCCGGCGATTCCTTTAAACGATTAAAATTGGAGCCAAGCGCTGCCATGAACAACACGAAGACCAGATTTATCTTCGTAACCGGCGGTGTTGTTTCCTCGCTTGGCAAAGGCATCGCCTCTGCAGCTCTGGCAAGCTTGTTGCAGGCCCGCGGGTACAAGATACGTATCCGCAAACTTGATCCTTACCTAAATGTGGACCCCGGAACGATGTCGCCCTACCAGCATGGGGAAGTCTTTGTGACCGATGATGGCGCTGAAACTGATTTGGATCTCGGCCATTATGAACGCTTCACCGGGGTTGATGCACGCAAGAGTGACAATGTTACCGCGGGACGTATCTATCAAACAGTCCTACAAAAGGAGCGTCGCGGGGATTATCTGGGCGGCACGGTCCAAGTCATTCCCCATGTCACCAATGAAATCAAACATTTTGCCACGTCTGAATTGGAAGACCTGGATTTCGTGATCTGCGAAATTGGCGGGACTGTTGGCGATATTGAGGGGCTGCCATTTTTTGAAGCCATCCGGCAATTAGGCCAGGAATTGGGCCGTGATCGGACCATGTTCATTCACCTCACATTATTGCCCTACATCACCGCGGCCGGGGAATTAAAAACAAAGCCCACGCAGCATTCGGTTAAAGAATTGCGGTCCATCGGCATTCAGCCAGATATGCTTGTTTGCCGCTCCGACCGACCAATGCCGGAAGATGAACGGCGTAAAATTGCGCTATTCTGCAATGTTCGCCCGGAAGCCGTGGTCAACGCCCTGGACGTGCAAACCATTTATGAGGTGCCACTTCGTTATCATGAGGCTGGCTTGGACCGGGAAGTGTTGGGGCATTTTCGGATGGGAGAGCGTGGACTGGAACTCTCGCGTTGGGAGCGCATTGTGCAATCCATCAAGGCGCCAGAGGGCTCTGTGAGGGTCGCTGTCGTTGGCAAATATACTGAGTTACCCGACGCCTATAAATCCTTGATAGAGGCCCTTCGTCATGGGGGTATTGCCAACAACGTTGATGTGGAAATTGTTTGGAAAGAAGCCGCTATTTTTGAAGCCGAGCATTCTTTGGTGGAATTGGAAGATGTGCATGCAATTCTTGTGCCAGGAGGCTTTGGTGAACGTGGCTCGGAGGGCAAAATAGCTGCAGCCAAATTCGCCCGGGAGCATGATGTTCCCTATTTCGGCATTTGCTTTGGCATGCAAATGGCCGTTGTCGAGGCAGCACGCAACCTTGCTGGTATCAAAGCCGCTAGTTCCACAGAATTTGGCCCTTGCGAAGAGCCAATTGTGGGGCTGATGACCGAATGGGTCCAAGGCAATGAGGTCCAGCAACGTGGAGAAGGGGATGATGTTGGTGGCACCATGCGCCTTGGTGCTTATGATGCCATGTTAAATAAAGGCACCCATATTGCCGATATTTACGGACATGAAGCCATTCAAGAACGCCACCGCCACCGTTATGAAGTAAATGCTGCTTATGCCGAGCGTCTTGAGGCTGCAGGACTCACCATTTCTGGTTGGTCGCCTGACGGGCGTTTGCCAGAAACAATAGAATATGCGGACCATCCCTGGTTTATTGGTGTGCAATATCATCCGGAACTCAAATCCAGGCCTTTCGCACCCCATCCATTATTTTCATCCTTTATCGAAGCAGCATTGCGCCAGTCACGATTGGTCTAGGAGACAAGCATGAAAATTGGGAATATCTCCATTGGCAACGACAAGCCCTTAGCCGTCATGGCAGGCCCCTGCGCCATGGAAAGCTTAGACCATGCCTTATTCATGGCTGAACATTTAAAAAATCTTTCAGTAAAATTTAATATCCCTCTGATTTACAAATCAAGTTTTGACAAAGCCAACAGAACTTCCGCCCACGCAGACCGCGGCATTGGCCTCGAGCATGCCATGACGATCTTTGACCGTATCAAAGCAGATTTTGAACTTCCCGTGATGACCGACATTCATCTTCCTGAGCAATGTGTGCAGGTTGCACCTCATATAGATGTCATCCAGATCCCAGCATTTCTTTGCCGCCAAACCGATCTGCTGGCAGCTGCCGCTGCCACTGATTGTGCCATCAACATCAAAAAGGGGCAGTTTTTGGCCCCATGGGATATGAAAAATGTTGTTGAAAAGGTGCGTGCTTTTGGTTCCAACCGTGTGATGGCTTGTGAGCGTGGTGCCAGCTTTGGTTACAACACATTGGTCACGGACTTTCGGGGCCTTTCAATCATGAAAGATGAATGTGCCTGCCCAGTGGTTTTTGATGCCACCCATTCGGTACAACAGCCCGGAGGACAGGGTTCCAAATCTGGTGGCCAGCGCCAATTTGCGCCATTGCTTGCCCGTGCCGCTGTATCCGTTGGCGTGGCCGCTGTGTTTATGGAAACCCATCAAGACCCAGATCAAGCGCCTTCTGACGGCCCCAACATGATTCCCCTGCACAGGCTTTCTGAGGTTCTGGAAGACCTTCAACAATTTGACCAATTGGCCAAATCCAAACCCATACCTGATCTTCTGCAAAATTTGTAAAGGACATTCAAATGGCCGATATCCTCGACATTCGCGCACGTGAAATCATCGATAGCCGCGGCAATCCGACGGTGGAAGTTGATGTTACCCTGGATGATGGAAGTTTTGGCCGTGCTGGCGTGCCATCAGGAGCTTCCACAGGCGCCCATGAAGCGGTGGAGCTGCGTGATGCAGATAACCCACGCTTTGGTGGGAAAGGTGTGTTGCGCGCTGTGGATGCCGTAAATAGTGA
>DKOD01000046.1 GCA_002469865.1 Alphaproteobacteria bacterium UBA7371
GTGCATATGATTGAAACCATCAACAAATTGGTCCGCACCTCCCGCCAAATGCTCCATGAAATTGGTCGGGAACCAACACCGGAAGAATTGTCTGAAAAATTGCAAATGCCTTTGGAAAAGGTTCGCAAGGTTATGAAAATCGCCAAGGAACCGGTTTCACTGGAAACGCCTATTGGTGATGAGGATGATTCAAGCCTTGGTGATTTCATTGAGGATAAAAATGCCGTTTTGCCCGTGGATTCAGCCGTTCAATCCAACCTAAGGGACACCACAACAAGGGTGTTGGCATCTTTGACGCCAAGGGAGGAGCGTGTTTTGCGGATGCGTTTCGGCATCGGCATGAACACAGATCACACCTTGGAAGAAGTTGGGCAACAATTCTCAGTGACCCGGGAGCGTATTCGTCAGATTGAGGCCAAAGCTTTGAGAAAACTGAAGCACCCAAGCCGTTCGAAGAAAATACGATCATTCTTGGATAATTGATTTTTGTTTGTCGTCGGTGGCATGAATTTTTAACAGGGCCTGTAGCTCAATTGGTTAGAGCCGACCGCTCATAACGGTCTGGTTGGGGGTTCAAGTCCCTCCGGGCCCACCATTTTAAAATGATGGAACCGCTGAACAATTATATTTGGTTGTTCAGCGGTTTTTTATCTTGTGGGCAAACCTGCTTCTAAAGTTGTCGTTTTCAGCTGCATTGATTAATTTTTTAAAGCCGTGCCGTGGTTTTACTTCTGCGCATACCGTTCTTGAAGCATGCCTGTTTTTGCAAGAATATTTTCTAAGTTTTTGCCGGCGGCAATGAAGCTTGACGGGTCAAAGGGCTTACCATCTTGCAAGATTTCATAGTGAAGGTGGGGGGAAGTTGAACGCCCTGTATTGCCCAATTTGCCGATCACATCACCAAGGCGCACTTGCTGACCCTTCTTGACCAATATTTTGTCTAGATGCGCATAAAGGCTTTTCATGCCATGGCCATGAGCCACCACCACCACCTTGCCGAAACCGCTTCGCGTCATGGCTTCAACAACCACACCATGACCTGTTGCCAAAATGGGCGCGCCCCTCGGGCCATTAAAATCAAGACCTTTATGAAGACGCCGCTTTTTGGTGAATGGATCGATACGGTTGCCGAAGCTGCTGCCGGCTTTGATGTTCTCACCGGGCAAGGAAAGCGGCAAAGATTGGTGCAATTCCGCAAGTTGTTTTTTTAGGGCAAAAGCTTCCGCCAACATCAGGTCAGTGGTTTGTGTCGATAAAAGGGGCGTTTTTTGGTTGTTTTTGAGCGTGTATGGGATGGGAATAGTTTGAATGGCCTGACCAATCAGATCATTGACTGGCAAGTTTGCATCCTCAAAGCTTCGAGAAACCACACCGATCTTGCTACGCATGTCTCGTTTTAGCTCGATGACGTTTCTTTCAATGAGCCACATGCTTCTGTTTGTTCTTGATGCGGAGACGTGGGTGATCTCGGTGAGATTTCTAAGTTGGTCAATGATTCTTTGGCCCTCACGAGCCAGTCGCTCTAATGTTGCGGTGCTGAAATAACCCTCATGATCAAGGGTTGCTGCGGATGCCTTGCGGGCAACATTGATTTGAATAGCTGGCTCGGCTGAAATGCCGGTGGTGGATATTTGATGACCAACAGCCACTTCGTGCAACCTACGGACTTTCTCTGCAATATTATCAGTATGTTGATGAATGGCAGCACTGCGCAGATATAACCCCAAAATGATGGGGTGAAGCTCATGATCTTGGGCAAGTTTCTCCGCGGGGCCTAGCTCGTCTATGAGCATGCCAGCTTTGCCATTTCCTTCATTGAGATGCGCTTGTTGAAGGGACATGATCTCAATCAGGTTTTGCACCTGGGCACGGTTGGTTAAAATTTCCTCAATGACCTTTTGGCGATGCGAATTTTCCACAAACACATAACCAAAAACCATGGCGCCCAAAGCGCATAGCAACAAAGCCATGCTGCGGAGGTGATGATTTTTTATTTTCTTACGGTTTGGCAAAATCAAAATTCCATATGCAAAGATTCCACACGATATATATGACACCTGCACCGATTGCACAAAATTGGAAGTTTGATGGCTATTACCCTTCGTTCCACCAGCGCCAACATTACGCGCCCCAAAGCCCATCTCGTGGCCCAAGCAGAATTGTTGGGAATGGAATTATCGGCCCTGGAGCGTTTTGTGAGGGAGACAGCAACCCGCAACCCCTTTTTGCAATTATCCCCGCAAGCATCTCTTCTCGGGGACATTCATGACCATGAGGCCTCGGTCAGTCTTTGGTCCGAATTGGAAAATTTTGTGGCCACAAGCTTTCCCCACCAGCAATCACAAGAAATAGCTGAGGCTTGTCTGGTGTTGTTGGATGAAGCGGGTCGATTGCCTGAAAAGACGACCGAACAGCTTGTGCAAAGAGGGCATGACCGGCGGCAGGTTGTTGAAGTGATCAAGCGTCTTCAAGAATTTGGGCCCCCAGGTATTTTTGGCCAAGGCATGGCGGATCAATACCGCTTGCAATTATTGGCTGTTGGCTTTCGCGCCAAAGATTTGCCGTTAAAATTGCTTCAACATTGGCAAGACTTGCTGGTCAAAGGCCTTGAGCCGGTTGCGGCCAAGCTTGGCAAAGATGTTCTGGCTTGTCGGGATGCCCTCGAAGTGCTTGTGCGCCATGGCCATCCCATATCCATGAATGAGCATTTGGAGAAGAATACCCCGCCAGAAGTTGAAATTCTGGGCGTGCAGCCACCACATTTCAAATGCCTTCATGATGTCAGCAAATTGCTAGAATTTGATCAGGAATTATGGGTTAAGTTGCGTCAAGAGGGTGTGGGCAAAGATCTATTGGATGCAAAACGTGAAGCGGACAAGCTGCTTGCTTATCTGTCGGAACGCCACCGCGTCATGGTGGATGTTTTGAATTTCATGCTCCAACATCAACAACGGCATCTTTTGGACCCAAGGATTCCGGTATTGCCCATGACCATGGTGCAATTGTCAGACAAAATCGGCGTTGCCTGTTCCACCATATCTCGCTTGGCAGGCCATTTGGTGATGACGTTCTCCGGGCGCACGATCGCATTAAGGTCTCTTTTTGCCCTGCCCTTGGGTCAAGATGCACCCCTGACGGCCCAAGGTTTGATGCATGAATTGCAGCGGGAAGTTGGGCTGGAGAATTGGCCTTTGAGTGATCATCAATTGGCCACAGCAATTTGTGTGGAGGGCTGGTCACCCAGCGTGAGCAGTGTTGGCAAATATCGAAGACTGGCTGGCATACCAGATGTCAGGGCCCGGCGGGCTTGGGTTCGTTATCTGCCACGTGAACCACGTTATTGGTTGGACGCCTTCCGGATGGTTTGAAGATTCCAAAGTGAAAATATCGTTGTTGCCGGTGCCACCACAAAGAATTTGATATAGAGCCAGCCATTATCATCCAAAAAAATCCGAGCGAGCTCATTGGTGGCAGCAAGGGCAAAGAAAAACACGCACCAGCGTAATTCCAATTGCCGCCATAGCGGGTTGTTCAGTTGGAACATATGGCCAAAGAAGCGTTCCAAGACACCCCCTTCATGGAAATAAGACCAAGCCAGGCCGGTGCCAAATATTATATTGGTGAGGGTCGGTTGGACCTTGATAAAGAAAGGGTCTTCCAAAATGACGGTGATCAAGCCCAGACCAACCACCATGCTCCCTGCGACCAAAGCAAAAAGCGGCAGCCGTTTTTGCAACCAAACAGAAAGGGCAGTGGCAATGGCTGTGCTCAACAAATAAACGAGGGTGCCGGTGATGATCCCATCGATGCTGTTGGTGATAAAAAAAAGGGTGAGGGGCAAGAAATCCAACAACGCTGCGCGAAGTCCGACCCAAAATTTTCTGCTCATGCGTCGCCTTTCGGGGCAGTCTTTTGTTTTTTCATTTCTCTATTAAAAAGATAGATGCCGCTGCCAATAATCAAGCTGGAACCGAGAAGAGTTGCGACGGTTGGTACATCATCAAAGAAAATAAAACCAAACAGAGCCATTAATAACAATTGGCTATACATATATGGCGCAATATTTGGGGCAGGGGCTAATGAATGGGCACAGGTGTAAAAATAATGACCAATACCGCCAAAAAATCCCGTCATCAGAAGAGCAACCCAAGAAATAATGTCCTTGGGCCAAACCCACGCTTCTACTGCCGGCCAGGCCAGAAGCACAAAGCCGCCAACAACCGTATAGGTGAAGGTAACATTCACGCCCTCTTTGCTTGTCAGCCAGCGCGTCGAAATATTGAACACACCAAGACATAAGGTTGCTGCCACGGAATAAATGATGGCCCAATGCATGTCTGCATCCCATGGGCTCGTCACAATCAAGACGCCTATAAAACCGGTGATGATGGCCAAAAGCCTTCGCATGCCAACCCATTCTCCGAGAATGGGACCAGCAAGAAGTGAGACGATGAAGGGGGTGGCGAAAAATATGGCCACCGTTTGATCGAGCTGAAGATATTGTATCGCTTGAAAATTAAAAAATGTGGTGCCGGCCATTAAGATGGTGCGGAAGCCTTGGCTGACCGGATAGCGGGTCTTAAAACGGCCCAACTCACCCCAAAGGATCAGCAAACCAATCAAAATAGTTCCGTGGGAAACAAACCTTATCCAAACGACTTGGATCACCGGCAAGGATGCATCCAATGGGGAAGCAGGATCCACAAGAATTTTTGCCAGGGCATCCAAAAAAGCAAAGCAACTTACCGCCGCCAGCATGAATAGGGCGGCACGCAATTCATTTGGCATGGGCCCAATAATTCCTTCTATGGGGGTTTTAAACCGTAAGCATCTAATAACGTGACAGGTTGGCAAGGACTTTATCAATAGGCAAAACTTGTGCGGCCAACTCGGCAAAATCGCGCATCACAACCTGGCAACGTTTCAAATTGCCGAGCGCGTTGGTGCATTTGATGACATCGGCGGCCTGTTGTTTTTCTTTCATCAGCTTACTGAGCCAAACAGAAGGGTTGGCCCTGGCCGTGTTTCCCACCAAGTTGCGCAATTGATTGCAATCAATACGCAGCTTTTCCAGCAGTCGGTTAAGCCCAATATCCCGAATGGTTGCAGGACAGGCCCGCCATGCAACATCCGCAGTAATGAGTGGAAACACAGACAAAATATCAAGTTGCCCACGGTCAATAAGTGTTAGGCCATAGCGAACTGATTCCTGTGGCCAAAAAGCATATGAATTCACAAATGTTACGGTACCCAGATAGCGCTCGGGAGGTTTGGGGGGTGGGGCGATATAATTGGGCAAGTCGGGAAGTGGGATGTTGGTTCGAACAAACCCCAATGCCTTATCTGTTCCTCCTGTGGGCTCAAACATATCATTTTGGTTTTTTTGCAGCGGAATCAAATAAACGCGGTAGCCCACAGACATGCCTTCCATGCGCACCAACAGTCCTGTGTCTTTGTCCGTTTTTACCGCCCCAGAAAATACATTTTGTTCTTCTTCCTCGAGTTGAACGGTTACGGTTTGAAAGCCTGGAATCACGAGGGTTGCTTTTGTCGGGGGCGTTTGATCGGTGGTCAGGGTTGCACCCTCCATGGAATCAAGCCCGCGATATTCTTCTGCAAGGGCCAGCCATGGAAGCATAAAGGCCATTAAAATGAATAAGTGTTTACATTTCATGGCATGATTTTTTGAAGCGTTGACCACGCTCGATATAGCTTTGGGCACTTTTGGCGATGCCAATGATTTCCTCGTCATTAAGTGGTCTTACGGCTTTCGCTGGCCGACCAATAATCAAATGACCTTCATCAAATTGTTTGTCTTCGGTGATGAGTGAACCGGCGCCGACAATAGAATTGTCGGGGATGATCGAGCGATTCATGATGATGGCGCCCATACCAATAATCACATTGCTACCGATTGTGCAGCCATGAAGAATAACACCATGACCAATGGTTGTGTTGGTGCCTATCGTGAGTGGGCAACCCGGATCGGTGTGAAACACACAATTTTCTTGCACGTTGGATCCGTCTCCAATGATGAGTGGTTCGTTATCGCCGCGCAATTGGGCGCCAAACCATACGGAACTATCAACACCCAAATGGACATCCCCGATTAAATGGGTGCCCGGTGCTATGTAGCAACGCTCTTGGTCCACAAGGGTCGGACAACGTCCTTCAAATTCATATAAAGCCATGGGGTTTAATTAGTCCGACCAAGCCAACGGAAGCAACGGTTTAATTCCGTCAGCGTGTGGCGTTGGGTGCAAAAAGCTTTTTCAGTCAGTCCCCTAGATGCCGCTTCGCATTGGTCAAGGTTACGCACGGCAATCCCAATACATAAATTGATATCATCTTGCTTGGTCCAGCGCCTGATATCCTCCTCTGGGATGTTGCCGTTGGTGAGGATGTGCATGGCACCGAGTGCCAACATGCGCTCCATGGCTGAAGGGCTATCGTTGCTGCCCCTGCGGTAAAAAGGTTTCTCGCCACCCATTTCAGCTGGTGCAGAAACATTTCTTTTGCGGGGCATGGGGGCGATGGCGGCATGGTTTGGAAAATTGGATGGTTTCTTTGCAATTTTGGCACCGACATATTCTGCTAGGTTGGCTGAAAAATCGGTTTCAGCGAGGTTCCTGCGTGTGATTGCTTCCAGGGCGGCAAGAGCACCAGGAACATTGATAATGTCTGATGGTTGTGTGCGAATCTTTTCCATTGTTTCCGAGGCCGGGCCCATGGCCAAAACACCGTCATGGAAGGCTGCCACACCAGCTGCGATAATGGCGTTTCGTGCGATGAAAGCCTGAGAAACCATCTCCGCATCGACCTGCTTTATGCTTTTGTTCAAGCTATTCAGGCCCTTGCTGGAATAGAGACCCTTGCCGGTATGTTCCAAATGGTAGCGTAATTGTTCATAAGGCTTTGAGTAGCCGTTGAGGTTTGCCCAGCCCGTTGTTGAAACCATCATGATGGTGAGTGATATGATGAATGACTGGCGCATGCTACATCTTCCCGATAATTGCCTTTGAATGATGCGCAAGGTCATGCTTGGGGCAGCAACTGTCAACGCAAAAATGCATTTTGAGCGCTTGGAGTGACATAGTAATGATGAAGAATGATCATCCCAAATTGGTTGCGGCCTTGGATACCAACAACAAGGAGCAATTTGCGCATCTTTCCAAATCTTTGTCCGGAGAAGTTGACATGGTTAAGGTCGGCTTGGGTCATCTTGGGGCTGGTCTCGACGAGGCATTGGGTTGTGTCGCCCGGGATGGACATGAGATTTTCTTAGATCTGAAATTGTTTGATATTCATGAGACCGTGGCCAGGGCTGTGGAAGGCTTGTGCCATTTTCCCCTTGGGCTGCTCACGGTGCATGGTGATCCACATGTGGTGCGCGCAGCAATAGAGGGCCGCAAACGCGGTAAGGGTCAATTTGGTTTGCTTGCCATCACCCTTCTTACATCGTTGGATCATGATGATGTGTTGGCATCTGGCTATCGTGATCAGCCTATGGATCAATTGGTGCTGTCGCGGGCAAGCCACGCGCTTGATGCTGGTGCCGATGGTGTGGTGGCCAGTGCCCAGGAAGCCCAGTTGATCCGCGCTAAGTTTGGCCATGGGCCCATGGTTGTGACCCCTGGCATCCGGCCGGTGGCAACCTCTCGGGATGATCAAAAGCGTGTGGTAACGCCTGGGGATGCTGTGCGCGCCGGCGCCAGCCATCTGGTTGTTGGGCGTCCTATCATGTTGGCATCAGATCCGGTTGCAGCCGCCAGATCAATTAGGTTGCAAATGCGGCAAACTTGATCCTAAAGGTTGCCCCATCAGCCCATAAAGGGCCGTCATTCATTACATCCAAAAGGAGCAAGGTTATGGATCTTTCAAAGATTTCCGCAGGGGATAAGGCACCTGACGAGATTAACGTCGTGATCGAAATTCCCAAAGGTGGGCAGCCAGTCAAATATGAAATCGACAAAGATTCTGGGGCAGTCATGGTTGATCGCTTCATGACTTCCGCAATGTTTTACCCAGCAGATTACGGTTTTGTGCCCAATACCTTGGCCGCAGATGATGACCCCATTGATGTCTTGGTGGTGACACGTGCATCCGTTGTTCCAGGTTGTATTATTCGTTGCCGCCCCATTGGTGTTTTGCATATGGAAGATGAGGGTGGTGGCGATGAGAAGATTGTTGCGGTTCCGGTCACCAAACTAGATCCCTATTATGCCGATATCGCGTCATGCGATGATCTTCCTGAGATTTTCAGGGATCAAATCAAGCATTTCTTTGAGCGCTACAAAGATCTCGAAAAGGGCAAATGGGTGAAAGTTGGCGATTGGAGCGGGCCAGAAGAAGCCAAGAGGCTTATTCAGGAATCCATCGATAACGCCTGATGCTTGGGCATTACCACCTCACGTTGTTGGTGACCGGGCAGGTGCCCGGTCATTTGCTTTGTGAACATGGTGGCTACCAAGAAATGTTTGCCAAGCGCTTTGATCATCTTGCCAACATTTCCTGGGAGGTGGTTGACCTGCGCGAGGAAGATGCGCCCGTAAAGGCAGACCGTCGGCGTGGTTATGTGGTCACAGGATCAGCTTCTGGAACCTATGACGATGAGCCATGGATTTTACGTGCCCATGACCAGATACGCTACTTGGTACAACAAGATTGCGCCCTCTTGGGGGTTTGTTTTGGGCATCAATTGCTTGCGTCGGCATTGGGTGGATCATCGGGGCCCCATGACAGTGGGTTCTGCACAGGGTTGCTCGGTGCCATGGACCAACGTCACCATCTTTACTTCCATCAAGATCAGGTGTCCCAACCGCCCCCGGGATTTATGGTAAGCCATGGGGCGGACCATTGTCCTATTGCCGGCATTGAAAGTGCGGATGGACGGGTCATCGGTGTCCAATTTCACCCGGAATTCACGCCTCAATTCGTTCAAGATCTTGCCAACCATCGTGGGTTAACCCTCAGCAGGCAGGTAGGCGAACCTGACCGCAAAGCCGAGGATAAATTGCTTCGGGATTGGCTTAGAAAGATTTGAATTGCTTGGCTAGTTTTAAATTTTGGCCTTGGTAATTTGATGACAAATCCTGACCATAAAGTTGTTCCGGCAATTCTGTCAGCGCTTCAAACACCAAGCTGCCAATGATTTGACCCGTTTCAATGAGAAATGGCACTTCATGTGTGCGGACTTCCAAAACCCCTCTTGAACCGCTTCCTCCGGCAGCGCCAATTCCAAACCCAGGGTCAAAAAAGCCAGCATAATGGACGCGCAATTCGCCAACGTCGGTGTCATAGGCAATCATTTCGGCTGCTTGGTTTGCTGGCACTTCAACATGTTCCGCGGTTGCTAGGATGTAAAATTCATCTGGGTCCAATATCACCCCGCTTCCCGAGCGAACAAAAACAGGCTCCCAAAAATCCAAGACATCATAGGAATTTGGTTTGTCAAAATCGATAAGTCCTGCGTGCTTACGTGCGCGAAAACCAATCAAAGGTGGGAGGCCAGTGCCGAGACCAAAATCGCTTGCTGGAAAACCTGTGATATCAACAGAAAAGTTCATCTGCTCTTTGGGTTCAATGACATCGCCCTTATGTGCATGGTCTGTAAGCCGCAACTGCACCAGTCGGGTGCCTGTTGCCACGCGCACGGAGAATGTCCTTGGCGCCAGTTCCAAATAAAGGGGCCCATGATACCCCTTAGGGACTTGATCAAATGCCATGCCTTCATCCGTGATCACCCGGGCAAAGAGATCCAAACGTCCGGTGGAACTTTTTGGGTTTGTTCGGCCTGACACATGTTTGGGTAGGGCCACTTCCTCGGCCAGTTCCACCATATAAACGCAGCCACGTTCCAAAACCGCAGAATCACGCAAATCAAATTCATGCATGGCCAAGCGGTCTAACCGTTGGGAAACCTTGCGGCCTTTGCCTGGCAGAAAGGAGGCTGGGACACGGTAGGCTTTTTCTCCAAGCCTGAGGTCCACGGAGGCTGGTTGGAATTGATTATCCATCAGCGGCACATAGGATGTGACGAAGCCAGAGGAGCGAAGATGCTGCTGTGGCAAAATAACTCGGTTGCCAGAAACCATAAATTCTCCCGTGATTTCTATGTCAGTGATTTCTTTGCTTGCCGTATCTAGATGGGTTAATCTAGCTTTTGGCAACTAAATGAGAAAAGCTGCACACACAGCTTAGCGGGTGTAACCATGAAAAGCCGTACCCAATAGGCAAATGCCAGCTCTTGCACTGGTTGCCCAGTCCGCTTCAGCGGGCTGTTTGCCCGATTAACGGATGAACATGTCAAATTGCTTCATGCGTCGGTGC
>DKOD01000036.1:0-6308 GCA_002469865.1 Alphaproteobacteria bacterium UBA7371
GTCGAGAAGTCCGTCGAAAAGCAGGTGAAGGATTCTCTTGCCAGCCCAAAGACAAAAGAGCTTACGGACAAAAACCCACCCAATGAAATTGTTGAAAAAACGGCACCTTCAGAAGATTTGGCGGGTGCAAAGAAACAAAACAACGCCGAACAGCAAGCAGCAAAACCATCTGGCAATGAAGCTCAAATTCCCCGTGAGGGCGAGAAAGAGGATCCTGGTTTGGGGTCAAAAGAGCAAGAAGCCACGGGCAAGCAGGCTGAAGCTATGGGCAAATCAGTGGCAAAGACTGAGCCAGAACCCAAGGGGCAAGAAGAGGTGGCCAAGGATATTAATGTTTCCAACCCAGGGCAGAAGGAAGAAGAAAAAAATATTACACCCAGTCCCCCATTGCTGATTGATATCGTGCGACTTGATCAGGAAGGAAACCTTCTTTTGGCGGGTCGGGGGGCTTCCGAAGCCAATCTGGAGCTGAAATTAAACGGAGACTTTTTGGGTGAGTTTGATGCCGATAACCAGGGAAATTTTCTTTTTGAGAAATCGGATATTCAGGCTTCGGGTATATTGCTTTTGTACCTCAAAGACAGCCTTGGACGAGCCGCGCAGGTGGTGGTCACCCATGACGCAAATGACAATTCCATTGAACGCATTGTGGCGGTGGATGATGAAGGCCCCAAAACCATTCAAGGCGCACCCCAGCTAGATGACAGCAAGCAAATTGATGTGTTTGCCATTGCCGCCGGTGATGACGGGGTTGAGGTTATCGGCAGTGGTGGAAATGATCTGAAGGTAAGCATTAACGGTCAGGAGCAAGAGTCCACCATTCGGCGCTCGCAAGGTGGTGATTGGCGTGCTGTTATTGAGAAAAAATTGCCCGCAGGCGAGCATGAATTGACGGTGGAATGCGCCAATGAATGTGGTGGTGCAAACATATCTCGGTTCCTTGTGGGTGAAAAAGTTGAGAAAAATAATTCCCTAGTGACAGTTCAAAAGGGTAACCATCTGTGGGGTTTTGCCAAGCGTTTCTATGGTGATGGTATTCTCTATACCTTGATTTATGAGGCCAACAGGGATCGCATTAATGATCCAAACCTGATATTCCCAGGACAGGTATTTACTGTTCCGGATCAGTGAGAGCGAAAAGTCGCCAGCTGGTTTGGAGCCAGTTGGGGGCCAAGTGCCGTGGTTTACAAACACCAAAATCGCCACCATGTGGTCGGTGGTGAACATCACAAAGTTGTTGCTGCCCTGGATTTGGGCACCAATAATTGTCGCCTGCTTGTGGCCCAGAAAAAAGGCGCAGGTTATCGGGTGGTCGATGCATTTTCACGTGTCATAAGGCTTGGTGAGGGGATCTATTCCCAAGGCATGATCAATGAGGAGGCCATGGAACGGGCACGAAGTGCCATGGCAGCCTGTATGGACAAAGTTCGCAAGCATAACGTTTGTGAGGTTCGCGCAGTTGCCACAGAGGCTTGCCGGAGCGCTCAAAATGGTCCGGATTTCGTGGAGAGCTTGGCCAGAGATTATGGGATTCCATTGCGCATTATTGATGCAAAAGAAGAAATGCAACTTGCCGTTCGGGGTTGTGGCTCATTGATCAGAACGGATCTTGATCGGGTACTTCTTTTTGATATTGGCGGAGGAAGCACCGAATTGGTTTGGCTTGAGCCTGGTCGTATCGCCACCGAAGGAATGGAAAAGGCGATTTTGGATTGGGTGTCCCTGCCAGTGGGTGTGGTTGGGCTGATGGATCAGTTTGCCCCCGATGGTGATACCGACTTGCACACAGCAAAAAGAATGCTTGGGCATATTCGAGATATGTTTGGTGATTTTTTGGATCGCTGCCAGCTTGACCCGGTTTTGCATCAAGCGCCAAGGATGCATCTCTTGGGCACGTCAGGAACCGTCACGACGCTGACCGGGATGCATTTGGGCCTTGATCGTTACGTCCGTGCCCGGGTTGATGGGACCTGGATCAGTGCCAATATCTTGCAACGTTTATCCCATGAGATATTCGCCATGGATGTCTCTGCGAGGCGCGCCATACCTTCTGTTGGCTATGAACGGGCAGACCTTCTTGTGCCGGGCTGTGCAATTATCGCTGGCATCATGGAGCGTTTCCGAGGGACAAGGGTTCGTGTGGCGGACCGTGGGTTGCGTGAGGGTATGCTTCAGGAAATGTTTGCGCAGGAGGGCGGTTCATGAGCGGCCCTAAGGGTTCATCTCGTAATGATTTAAAAGTTCGGGTAAAAACCGCCCGGGGGCGTCGCTTGTCATCGACACGCTGGTTGGAACGCCAGCTTAATGACCCCTATGTGCGTGAAGCCAAAAAACTTGGCTACAAGTCACGGGCCGCCTTCAAATTGCAAGAAATGGATGACAAATATGGGCTTTTGAAGCCCGGCATGAAGGTGCTGGATCTTGGTGCAGCCCCCGGCGGCTGGCTTCAGGTGGCCGCCCAAAAAGTTGGCTCTGTGGGGGGCGACGGGCGCGTCTTAGGGATTGATCTGCTGGAAATCGAACCCATCGCTGGTTGTGAAACCATGCAAATGGATTTTCTGGATGATGATGCCGAGGAAAAATTATTGGCCATGATGGATGGACCAATGGATCTGGTGGTTTCTGATATGGCTGCGGCCACCACTGGCCATAAGCCCACTGACCACTTACGCACCACCCATCTTTGCGAATGTGCGTTGGATTTTGCCATTCGTGTGTTGGCCCCCAATGGCGGTTTTGTGGCTAAGGTGTTCCAAGGTGGTGCAACAGGAAGCTTAATGGAGACCCTCAAGCAAAACTTTAAATTTGTGAAGCATGTAAAGCCAAATGCAAGCCGCAAAGAGAGTGTTGAATTATATGTCGTTGCACAAGGTTTCCGTGGTGGGCATAAACCCGCCAACAGCCGAGCCGACGGATGATAAAATTGGAGATGACAAAATGCGTGAGGCCTTAACTTTTGACGATGTGCTTTTGGTGCCAAATGCCTCCGATGTGATGCCCCATGAAACCAACATCCGAACGAAGCTTACCCCCAATATTGAGCTTGGTATTCCAATGATATCATCTGCCATGGACACCGTGACAGAAGCACCAATGGCAATCGCCATGGCCCAGGCTGGGGGGTTGGGGGTTTTGCATCGAAATCTGGATGTTGATGAGCAGGCTGATCATGTGCGCCGGGTAAAAAAGTTTGAATCCGGGATGGTGGTCAATCCCTTAACAATTGGACCAGAACAACCCCTGGCTGCCGCCATTGGCATGATGGAAGCCTACAGCATCTCAGGCATTCCTGTGGTTGAGCCTGGATCCGAAAAGTTGGTGGGGATTCTGACAAACCGAGACATTCGTTTTGCTGATGATGAAAAGGCCCCTGTTCATGCCCATATGACGTCCCAAAATTTGGTGACGGTACGCGAAAATGTGAGCATGGATGACGCAAAGAAATTGTTGCATCAGCATAGAATCGAAAAGCTTTTGGTGACCGATGATCAGGGCCGTTGCGTGGGGCTCATCACGGTGAAGGACATCGAAAAAGCGCGCAATTTTCCTGATGCATGCAAAGACAAGGCTGGCCGCCTAAGGGTTGCTGCTGCTTCAACAACTGGTGAGCAAGGTTATGAGCGCTCACTTGCGCTGGTTCATGCTGGGGTCGATTTGTTGGTCATCGACACGGCCCATGGTCATTCGGCCAAAGTTTCTGAGGCGGTTAGACGTATAAAATCCTATGCGCCCGAAGTAGAAATCATGGCCGGCAATGTGGCCACAGCCTCAGCAACCTTATCACTCATTGAAGCCGGTGCGGATGTGGTGAAGGTTGGCATTGGTCCAGGATCTATTTGCACCACACGTATCGTGGCAGGTGTTGGGGTGCCACAGCTGACCGCCATTTTGGATTGCGTTGAAGCTGCGGCCAACCATAATGTGTCGGTCGTGGCCGATGGCGGCATCAAATTTTCTGGTGACATGGCCAAGGCCATTGCAGCTGGTGCCAATTGCGCCATGGTGGGCAGTTTATTGGCTGGTACCGATGAAAGCCCTGGTGAGGTGTTCCTTTATCAGGGCCGTTCTTACAAGCAATATCGGGGCATGGGTTCCGTGGGCGCCATGGCTCGGGGATCTGCAGATAGGTATTTCCAACAAGAAGTTGGGGATAGCCTCAAATATGTCCCTGAAGGCGTCGAGGGCAGGGTCCCTTACAAGGGCCCTGCAGCACGCATCATTCATCAATTAACCGGTGGCCTCAAGGCAGCCATGGGTTACACAGGCGCCCACACCCTTAAGGACATGCAGGCACGGGCTGAATTTGTGCGCATCACGGGCGCTGGTTTGCGCGAGAGCCATGTGCATGATGTGACCATCACCCAGGAAAGTCCGAATTACTCTAAGTCATGAAAATATCTGCGCGGGTCCTGGCAGCCTCCCAGATTTGGCAAGACGTTCTCCATGGCGCATTAATTGATCAGGCCATGAAGTCATGGTCGGTGCAAAACCGCTATGCAGGCTCTGGTGATCGTCGGTTTATATCCTCGCTTTTGTATGCCATGGCCCGCAACAGATATTCTTTTGGCGGCAAGGACGATCTGGCCATGGCCCTTGCTGTTTGTGCGCATGAAGGACTGGGGCAGACGCAAGATATTCGCCATGACGGCCTTCACCATCATCTGCAAGAAGTTCGACAAGCATATGATACTATTGGCGAAATACCAATCCAAATTCAAAAATTGGAAATGCCCGACTGGTTGGCTGAGCAATTTATTGGTGGGGTTGAAGCCGTTAAAGGCTTGAAAGGGCGCGCGGACATTATTCTTAGGGAGCACCCCCATAACCCTCTCAATAATGATCAGGAACTTAACTTCCATGGTTTTCAAAAAACGAACATATCTCCCTTTGGTTGGGTACGTCCCCATGAAGACAAAAGGTTTCGGTTGGAAGAATTGGCCGCTTATCGGGATGGATTCTTGGAAGTTCAAGATGAAGCTTCGCAAATGGCATGTGTTCTTCTTGCGCCAGAGAAGGGGCAAAGGATTTTGGATTATTGTGCAGGTGGCGGGGGCAAAAGCCTACTGATTTCTTCTCTGAGCCAACAATCACAGATATTTGTTCATGATCACGACAAAAAGCGCATGAGGGATATTCCCAAACGTTTTGGGCAGGCTGGGTTGGCGATTCCAACCCCATGGAATGAAGCTGATCGTTCCTTTGACCTTGTCTTGGCTGATGTGCCTTGCACCGGAAGCGGAACCTGGCGCAGGCAGCCTGAAAGGCGATGGCAATGTGATGAGGCAGAGCTTGCAAATTTGCTGGAAACACAAGCAAATATCATAAGGAAAGCAGCTTCTCTTGTCCGCGAAGATGGTTTGTTGGCCTACATGACCTGTTCGATGCTGCACCTTGAAAACACGGGGCAAATATCAGCTTTTTTGCAAGGCCAAGATGAATTTGTGCCTGTGCCACTGGCTGAATGGCCGGGAATGTGCCGAGCGCCCAAATTGCCGCCTCAGCGCGGCGATGGGTGGCTGCAATGGAGCCCACATTTGGATGGCACGGATGGTTTTTTTATGGCGCTTTTAAAAAAGCGTGACGTTAAATAGGATATTGGGGCGATGGGTTGGAAAAAACCATCGCCCCATGATGACTTAAGCTTGATGGTTGGTTGTCCTGAGGTATGGGAGTTTGGCGTCAAATGAGCCAAATTTCTCGCGGGCCTGTTCGTCATTCAGGGACAAGGCAATAATAACGTCATCGCCAAGATTCCAGTCTGCGGGTGTTGCAATAGGTTTGCCGAAGGTTGCTTGCAAAGCATCAAGCGCCCGCAAGACTTCCGAAAAGTTACGACCGACGGACATGGGATAGGTCATGGAAAGTTGAAGTTTCTTGTCAGGGCTGATGATAAATACGGAACGAACAGAGGCAGAATCTTGGGCGGTACGTCCGTCTGGCAGATAAGCATTTGCTGGAAGCATGTCGAATGCCTTGGACACGGCAAGATCCTCGTCAGCGATGATGGGGAAGGGGGCCTTGGCACCTGCATAGGATTCGATGTCAGCTTTCCAGCCTTTATGTTCTTCAGCAGAATCCACGGACAAACCGATGACTTTGGTGTTCCTCTTCGTCCATTCTTCGGTCAGGCGCGCCACAGCACCGAATTCCGTTGTGCAAACAGGTGTGTAGTCTTTTGGATGGGAGAATAATATGGCCCAACTGTCACCAATCCATTCATGGAACGTGATGTCACCATGATCGGTGTTGGCGGTGAAGTTGGGGACGATTTCATTGATGCGAATGCTCATGGGGGTTTCCTTTTGGTT
>DKOD01000036.1:6696-19570 GCA_002469865.1 Alphaproteobacteria bacterium UBA7371
TGTAAAATTAATCCATCAAGAATTTTGGCTTGATTGACCCGTTCGTCTGGTCATGATTAGCAGATGTCTCTTGCTTTTTGATGGGGTCGCTATGGGCAAAATACTGATTGTAGATTTTGGTTCTCAAGTTACCCAGCTCATTGCGCGACGTTTGCGGGAAACGGGCTTTTATTGTGAAATCCATCCATTTTCTAAAATAGACCAGGCCTTGAACGAAATGCATCCTGAAGGCGTCATCTTGTCAGGAGGTCCAGCGAGTGTGCTGGATGACCAGGCGCCGACGATTGGTACCAAGTTATTTTCTTTAAGTATTCCCATATTAGGCATTTGTTATGGTCAGCAATTAATATGCCATTTGCTCGGCGGTGCTGTTTTGCCAGACGAACATAGAGAATTTGGGCGTGCAGAGATTTCTGTCATTGATGAGGCTCCACTGACCAATGGAATTTGGTCAAAAGGCTCACAACATGTCGTATGGATGTCCCATGGTGATAGGGTGGCCAGCCTTCCCGATGGGTTTGTAACGCTTGCTTCTTCCGCCGGTGCGCCCCATGCCATGATTGGTGATCCATCACGAAATATTTACGGCGTTCAGTTTCACCCAGAAGTGGTTCACACGCCTGATGGTGGAGAGTTGCTCAGGCGCTTTGCCGGTGAGGTATGCGGCATCAAACCTGATTGGAATATGGGTGCTTACCGTGACCGCATGATCGAGGATATAAAAGCACAAGTGGGGTCATCAAAAGTCATATGCGGGTTGTCGGGCGGTGTTGATAGCGCGGTGACAGCTGTGTTGATCCATGAAGCCATCGGCGACCAGCTCACATGTATTTTTGTTGATACTGGCCTCATGCGCAAAGGTGAGGCGGATGAGGTGGTTGGCCTATTTAAGGAGCATTACAATATCCCCCTGGTTTCAGTGGATGCAGGGTCTTTGTTCCTGGGCGAATTATCGGGTGAAAGTGATCCAGAAAAAAAGCGCAAGATCATTGGTCGATTATTCATCGAGGTGTTTGAAGAAGAGGCGGGCAAAATTGGCGGGGCAGAATTCCTCGCCCAAGGGACTCTTTATCCTGATGTCATTGAATCCGTCTCATATTCTGGTGGTCCTAGCGTCACCATCAAATCCCATCATAATGTTGGTGGCTTGCCGGAACGTATGGGCATGAAATTGGTGGAGCCATTAAGAGAGCTTTTTAAAGATGAGGTGCGGGAACTTGGACGCCATCTGGGTCTTCCGGAAGCTTTTGTAGGGCGTCATCCATTTCCGGGACCAGGACTTGCCATCAGGATACCAGGTGAAGTTGATCCGGAATCCGTGGCGCTTTTGCAAAGGGCTGACGCTATCTATTTGGATGAAATCAGGGCTGCTGGCCTCTATGATGATATTTGGCAGGCATTTGCAGCACTTCTTCCGGTGCGATCTGTTGGGGTCATGGGTGATGGCAGAACCTATGATAGGGTGTTGGCCTTAAGAGCTGTCACATCAACCGATGGCATGACGGCTGAGGCCTATCCTTTTGGTCATAATTTTCTTTCAAAGGTCTCAACGCGGATTATTAATGAAGTCCAGGGCATTAATCGCGTCGTCTATGACGTAACATCAAAGCCTCCTGGCACCATTGAGTGGGAATAGCCTGTTTTATATTTTCTCATTATTTTCAATAAATTATATATTAATTCTAACTACAAAGTTATTTTTAGGCACTAGATAAGTGCTGAGGAATAAGGGTGTCTAGCCCCCTGAAAGTGAACCTCCAATTTGGATAGTTTTATCGCGCAAATTGGAGGGTCAGCGATGGCTTAGATACGAGAGAAACCGGTGGATATCGTAATGAAGCTTCGGCAGGTTGAAGTTCTGCAAGGGCAAGGGGTAACGATATTGGCGGCGGTACGCCAGATCCACGTGACAAAGCAAAGGTTTTATCGGTGGCGCAATCTGTATGGCGGTATGCGGCGCTCGTAGCGAATGCGTTTGAAGGAGCTTGAAAAGGAACACCAACGACTTCATTGGGCCGTGTCCGATCTGACATTGGACAAGCTCATATTGACCGAAAGCTGGGGCCGGAACGATTGACTCTTGTGGGTTTGGCAAGGCTCGTACAAACTGTTTTCATTGTGCTTGCGGTGGTTTATCCTTGAGAAAAAAGAGGCTTGGTTTTGTGAATTCTGACAACGACATTAACCAAGTCGCTTCTTTGGGCGTCGCCAACTTTCCTTTTGTGGTTTGCGCTGTTGTGGTTGATCGAAAAAGCCAACTGCTCTTGTGCCTTAGCCCCCATCAGGACTCACAATTTATCATTATCTACTCAATTGTGAGCATGGGGTGCAAATATTCTGAAGCATGGAGACAATTTTCCTTACCTCTGCCGTATTTGTTGAAATTTGGATTGGTTTTGAGGATGCTCAAAAACGCCAAAATTAAGGATATCATATGACCGACAAACTCGTTTTTGACCGTGATGGTGCTGTCGCAAGTATTACCTTTAATAACCCACAAAAGCGAAATGCCATGTCATTGGAGATGTGGGAGGGAACCACAGAATATCTGGATAAATTGGCCAATGATGATGGTGTGCGGGTGCTCATACTTCGCGGCGCCGGTGGTAAAGCCTTTGTATCCGGGGCTGATATATCCAAATTTGAGTCGGAACGTTCTTCTCAAGAAGCCATAACACGCTACAACACAGCCACATCCTTAACTTGTAAAAAACTTTCCCAATTTCCCAAGCCTACGCTGGCACAAATTGACGGCTTTTGTATCGGTGGAGGATTAGGCATAGCGTTGTCTTGTGATATCCGCATCTGTGATGAGGGTTCACGATTTGCCATTCCAGCCGCAAAACTGGGCTTGGGGTATGACTTGGATAGTGCAAAAAAACTTGTTGATGCGGTGGGCCCGTCCCATGCCAAGGAGATTTTTTTCACCGCGCGCCAAATTGATTCCGATGAAGCTTCGCGTATTGGATTGGTGAATCGTGTGGAGGGCGTTGGTCAAGTTGCAGATGCCATTTGGACAATGGCTGAAACTATTGCCGCTAATGCTCCTCTGACGGTCAACAATACAAAATATATTGTTAATCAAACGTTACTCTCTGCGCATGAGAGGGATATTGAGGGTTGCGATGCACGTGTGAAAGCATGCTTTGATTCTGAGGATTACATAGAAGGTCGTCGTGCATTCATGGAAAAACGGGTGCCACAATTTAGAGGAATATAGAGGGGAAGCTCATGACTGTATCAAACCCACGGATACCTTTCCGTTTGGCCAATGACGTATCTTGTTTGCCGCCTCTCGATGGAAAAAGGCTTATCGTTCATCTTTGTATGAATATCGAGTACTGGCCCATAGAGCGGCCCATGCCACGTGGCATCTTGCCAGCACCACATGGTGTGGCTTCAGTCCCTCCGGATGTCCCCAATTTTTCTTGGGTGGAATATGGTTTGCGTTGCGGCATGCCACGCATCATGTCCATGCTGGCTGAGCGAAATATTAAGGCTTCTGCGTTCATTAATGCGCAGGTAGGTGATGTTTATCCCAGTTTAACTGATCAAGTTGTACAAGCAGAGTGGGAATTGGTTGGGCATGGCTGGTTTCAACAAAGTTTAAAGCAAGTTGATGACGAAGAAGAAGTGATTGTGCGCTGTTTGAACAAGTTGGAGTCACTGTCGGGGCAAAAAACAAGAGCATGGCTTGGGGCAGGGCTTGGTGAGACAGAGAAAACACCAGATTTGCTGCGTAAACATGGTGTGGAGTTTTTGCATGACTGGGTTATGGATGATTTGCCGTTTTGGCTTTGGACGGAGCATGGGCCAATGGTTGGTTTGCCCTACACATTCGAGCTGAATGATGTTCCCATTTATAACATCCAACATGGTGCTAGTGACGAGATTTTGACACGAACTAAGGCAACATTAGAGGTCTTTGAAAAAGAGCTTGAGCAACAGGTTCGGATTATCACTTTTGGATTGCACCCCCATGTTGTTGGAGTACCTCATGTGGCGCACCAATTTGAAAAAGCTATTGATCTGCTTCTTCAACGCGATGACAGCATTTTTGTTACATCATCACAAATGGGTGATTGGTTTACCAAGTCTGACCCAGACGGCGCAGCTAAGGTCTTAGCTTGGAAGGAAGCGCAGCGTTGAAACTTGAACCATTCCCAAAGGTTTCGCGGCTTGGAATGGTTGGTTTTATTATCCAATTTGCCGATCATTTTTTGACTGATGCCAATAAGGCTGCATTGGCATTTCGATCCTTTGTTGAGAAAGACCGGCCGGATTTTGTTTCGGAAACATCAACGTCGCTTGTCTCCGTTTTCATCGCAGCTGACCCACTTCATGATGATTATCATGGCGTGGAAGAATGGATACAAAATGCTCTTAGCAGCAGGAATTGGTATCATGCACCTTTACCCGAAGGACGCCGGCTTTTTGAAATTCCTTGTGTTTTTGGCACAGATTTGGCGCCCAGATTACATGATGCAGCCCAAGCAGTGGGACTACATATTGATGATGCAATTGCTGAATTAACCGCAACGCGTTCAATGGTTTTCACCATTGGTTATGCACCTGGGCAACCATATACGGGTCTGTTGGAGAAACATTGGGATCTTCCCAGATTGTCACAACTAAACCCTCTTGTTCCAGCCGGCGCCTTGGTCACGGCTATCAGACAATTGATTATATTCTCAGGACCCACACCTACAGGCTGGTGGCATATTGGCCAAACAGCGTTCCGTTGTTTCCAACCGCAAAGAGAACCAGTCTTTGCGCTGCGGCCCGGAGATGAGATCCAATATCGTGCTGTGGGTGTGGCTGATTTACAAGAATTCGAAAACAACAATGAAAATGGTTTGGGTGGTGCGATCGTGGACATCATTTCATGAGATGTGGGTTAGAAATTCTCAATATTGGTCCTGCCGCGACTGTCCAAGATTTGGGTCGCCAGGGGTATTTGGCTCATGGCTTGTCTGCATCTGGCGTTTCTGACCGTGATGCATTGTATGAAGGTGCAGCGATACTGCAACAAGATGTGAATAACGCTGTTCTGGAAATGTCTATGATGGGTGGAAGTTTTCGTGTTCATGGACAAGTTCGTGCGGCTGTGACGGGTGCACGTATGTCGATCAAAGTAGGGCAGAAAAGCCAGCCGATGAACACAAGCTTCCTTTTGCATGATGGGGATATTTTGGAAATTGGAGGTTGTGAGGATGGTATTTTTGGCTACTTACATTTGGGCGGAGGCATTCAAGCACCGCAGGTTCTAGGGTCCCGGGCGACACATTTGTTTGCATCTATTGGCGCAAAATTAGAGGTAGGCCATTGGCTTGAGAGGGGAGAAGACCCCGTAGCATTTGCAGCATTGCAACTCGAAACTGAACGTCGTGGAGCCGGAGGCAAACTGCGTTTTGTTCGCTCGTTTCAAACTGATCTTTTTGGTGAACACAATCTGCAACGATTTTTATCCACAAAATTTTCGAAAACCCAGCGGTCTAATCGCATGGGTGTTGGTTTGCAATTTGAAGGAGAGGGCTTTCAGACTGAAAACCAGCTTCATATTCTTTCGGAAGTCATCACGGTTGGCGATGTGCAAATGACAGGTGATGGCCAACCATTTATTTTGATGCAGGAATGCCAATCGACGGGAGGTTATCCTCGTATCGGAACAGTTCTGGCACCAGATTTGGTGAAAGTCGCGCAGGCACCTACAGGAACCATTTTCCAATTTTCGTTGGTCGATTTTGAAGAGGCAGCTCAAATCCTGCGCGCGAGACAAGGGGCTTGGCGCGCGCTTCCCCAAAAAACCCAATATGTCACAAGAAAATTGGAAAACATTGATAATTTGTTGGAGTATAATCTGGTTGATGGGGTTATTTCAGCCACTTGAATTGGGGATATGGGATGCGTGTGGATTTGAATGCTGATATGGGCGAAAGTTTTGGTGCCTGGCAAATGGGTGATGATCACGCGCTATTAGATGTCGTGACATCGGCAAATATTGCTTGTGGTTTTCATGCAGGAGATCCTGATGTGATGATGCGCACCATGTCCATGGCGGTGGCCAAAGATGTTGGCATTGGAGCCCATCCGGGGTTTCAAGATTTGGCTGGTTTTGGCCGTCGACGCATCAGCTTGCCTCGGGCAACATTATGCAACCAAATTCGGTACCAAGTTGCAGCGGCGCAAGGCATGGCGCATGCTGCAGGTGGGCATGTACGACATCTCAAATTACACGGCGCTCTTGCTAATATGGCCAGCGAAGATTTCCAATTGGCCAAAGATGTTTATCAAGCAGCCTTAACCGTTGAGCCGAACATAATCATCATGGTGTTGGCTGCAACAGCTCAGGCTGAGGCAGTGCAAGAACTCAATTGTGCGTATGTTGCGGAAATCTTCGCAGATCGTGCTTATAATGATGATGCAACACTCGTAGATCGTTCACAGCCTGGTGCGATGATAGATGATCCTGAAATTGCCGGGCCTCGAATTGTTGAAATGGTCCGCGCAGGGGGTATTATTTCTGCGTCAGGCAAAAAAATCCCTACGCGGATTGACACTGTGTGTTTGCATGGCGACGGGCCTGAAGCCATCGCAATTGCGAGATCTGTGCGTTCTAGCCTTGAGCTTGCCGGCATTGAGGTGAAAAAGTTTTAAGATGTCCTAATTTTGGGTCATTTGATTGGGCAAAAATGTTGCCAATTCTGGAAAAAGAATGAGCAACATGACCATGAGCATCATGACGCCGAAAAATGGCAAGGCAGCCCGTGCCAAATAGAGAAGATCCCTATTGGTTAAGCCTTGTATGACAAATAGGTTTAGCCCGATTGGCGGGGTAATTTGGCTCATTTCCACCACCACAACGATATAGATGCCAAACCAGATTAAATCGATGCCAGCCTGCTCTATCATGGGCATGATGACAGCGACGGTAAGCACCACGATAGAAATACCATCGAGAAAGCACCCCAAGACCGCAAAGAAAATAGTTAGTGCCAGCAGAAGCATTAAGGGTGATAGTTCTAAGGCGCGGATCCATTCGGCCAATCCTTTTGGTATGCCGGTAAAGCCCATGGCAACAGACAAAAAAGCGGCGCCAGCAAGTATAAACGCGATCATGCATGAGGTTCTGGTTGCACCCATCAGGCTTTCTTGGAAGCTGGCCCAACTCATGGAACCGGTCAAAGCGGATAAGAACAAAGCTCCTGCAACACCAACAGCTGCGGCTTCAGTAGCGGTTGCTATGCCTGTGTAGATAGAACCAATGACACCTATAATCAGCATCAAAATGGGAATCAAACTGCCACTCGCCTTGAGTTTCTGTCTGATTGTCATGGCAGGTTCCGCAGGGGGTGTTTTTTCTGGGTTTACCAGGGCCCAAATCATAATCGTGGCCATAAATAACCCAATGAGGACCAAGCCAGGCAAGATGCCTGCTATAAAAAGCCGGCTAATGGACACGTCAGCAGCAACGCCGTAAACAATTAAGATGATTGATGGTGGAATCAATAAACCTAAGGTTGCAGAGCCTGCCAACGTACCCAATGTCATTTTATCGTCATAGCCGCGTTTGGCCAATTCAGGGATCGTGATCCGACCAATGGTGGCTGTTGTTGCGGCTGAGGAACCCGACACGGCCGCGAAAATCCCAGACCCAACAACATTAACATGCATCAGACCTCCTGGAATTTTGCTCATCCATGGAGATAGGCCACGAAACATATCCTCAGCAAGGCGGGTTCGAAATAATATTTCCCCCATCCAAATAAACAGGGGTAGGGCCGTAAGGGACCATGACCAGGACTGTCCCCAGCTTGTTGTTGCCATAATGGCCCCAGCTGGTGACGATGAAAATATAGAGATGGCAAAAAAACCTACACCAAATAGGGCTATGGCTACCCATAACCCGCTTCCCAGAATTACCAGCAGAACCAAGCCGATGATAATGCCAATTGTTCCAGCATCCATCAGCTTGTCCCTCCTGTTTTGTCCCGCATGTAACTTGGTGTTCCACCACGCCAAAGGGTGATGGCATCAAGCAAAAAGGCAAATGACAGCATGGTTACGCCCAAAAGCATTCCCATTTGAGGAATCCAAAGAGGGATGGGTATCAGTCCTTGCGTCATGTCATTAAAGACGATTGAAAAATGGACCATTTCTATTGTGGAGTAGGTCAGCAAAGAGGATATGGCAAAGCCGGCCAGGACAACACACATTTCAATTGGTCGGCGCCATTGATGACCCAGTCGGTCCAACACAATTTTAACCCGTATGTGCGCATCACAACGCAGGGCATAACCAAGCGCAAGAAATGACGAGGCAGAAAGGCAGTATCCGGCAAATTCATCTGCCGAAGGTATCATCGCACCCATGAGCCTTGCGATGATTTGAGCCAGCACCAACACGCAAATGCCGACCAAAAAGAAAGCAGATAATGCGCCGCAGGCTTGGAATATTCTGTCTAAGATCATGATATTCCCCCGGGATAAGATACTGGGCTGGCAGTGGTGCCAGCCCAGCAAACTTCATTCAGCGAAGGTGGCTCATTAATTCTGGTAGGCTTTCATCAATGATTGCCCACGGTCACCGGCATTTTCTAGCCACTGTTTTGTGAGTGTTGTTCCAATGCCTTTCAAGCCATCAACCAAAGCACTGGAGCCAGCTTCAACAGTCATGCCTGCTGCTTTCAAGGCTTCTGTTGAGGCTGAGGCAATATCTTCAGACATCTGCCAGCCCCGGGTTTCTGCTTTTGCTGCGGCCTCTAACAAAGCTTTTTGTTCATCCGCATTAAGTTTTGAAAAAGCGCTTTTGTTCACAAAAATCATATTTTTCGGCATCCAAGCGTTTAGATCATAGAAGTGGTTTGAGAAGTCCCAAGCTTTGGTTCGCTGCCCAGTGGCACCTGATGTAACCATGGCATCGACCACACCTGTTGAGAAGGCTTGGGGAATTTCCACTGCTTCAACTGCTGTTGGCACAGCTCCCATCAATTCGGCCATGTTGGAGGTGGCTGCATTATAGGTCCGAAATTTGACGCCCTTAAGATCGTCGAGACTATTGATGGGTTTTTTGGTGTAAAAACCCTGCCCAGGCCATGGCACCGCATAGAGAAGTTGAAGGCCTTGTTTTGATAGGCTTTCTTGCACCAAATCCCGTTGTGCATCCCAAAGTTTTTTAGCATCAGCGTAGTTTGCCGCCAAAAATGGAACCGCATCAACACCAAAAACGGCATCATCATTCTGCAAGTTGGCCATCAGCATTTCGCCTATGGGCACCTGGTTGGTTTGCACTGCACGTTTGATTTCTGGGTGTTTGAATAAAGACTGACCAGAATGAACTTTAATGGATAAACTTCCACCTGTTGCTTTGGCGACGTCTTCAACGAACATTTGAACATTTTTCGTATGAAATTCTGCTTCGGGGTAAGGTGTTGGCATATCCCATGATGCAGCCATAGCGATCGAAGCTGTCATTGTTGCTGCAATAGCCGAGCCTATAATCATTTTGTTCATTATTCTCACTCCTGGGTATCAAGATCGAAATCGGTATGATTTAGATTTTGAGCGTTTGTTCTCAGTCCTTCAGTGTCAAGGTTAAAACGCATCTTCTGCGTCTATCAGTCACCCAACATAACCATTATTTCTTGTGCAAAGAACCAACCGCGGGTGGGTTCAATGACCATGATTAGGGAAAAAAATTTTATCAAATAACAAAGGAAAAATTCAAAAGGTGATGACATTTTGGTCCGGTAATATGTTGATGCAGCCAAAATGGTTCTGGGCGGGAAACAAAAATCAACGTTGCCAATTGTCTGGATCAACCAAAAAATCTGGTTTCCCTACATAGCTCCTAAGGATTTTTGCGCTTGTAGGTGCAATGGCCGTGGTACACAATATCTTGTGGCTGTTGGCTGCGAATCATTGTTTCTAGGGAAGGAGCGTTATTGTGCTTGATAAATTGTTTGGTCTTGAAAAGGCAGGAACCGACGTAAGGACAGAGATCCTTGCTGGCATCGCTACCTTTCTCACCATGGCTTACATTACTGTTGTGAATCCGGCCATTCTCTCCACGGAAGGGACGGGTATGGAATTTGGCGCGGTATTTACTGCCACCATTATTGCAGCCGTCGTGGGCACGCTGATCATGGGGCTCTGGGCAAATTGGCCCGTGGGCTTGGCTCCTGGCATGGGTCTTAATGCTTTCTTCACTTATGGTGTTGTTCTGGGCATGGGCTATAGCTACCAACAGGCTCTTGCTGCGGTGTTCGTTGCCGGTATTGTCTTTCTTATTTTGAGCATCACACCGGCTCGCCGCTATATTATCAACTCCATTCCCGGAAGCATGAAGCTTGGTATTGGTGCTGGTATTGGTTTGTTCCTTGCCATCATAGGCTTCAAGAATGCAGGCATTGTTGTTGATCATCCCGCCACTTTGGTAACCCTTGGTGACATGGGCAGTGCGCCGGTTTTGCTTGCCTTTGCAGGTATTGTGATCATGGCTGTCTTGGACCGACTCTCTGTGCAGGGTTCAGTGATTATTGGTATTCTGGCGGTTAGTATCTTTGCTTGGGCAACTGGAATTGCAGAAATCAACGGCATCATTGGATCTGTGCCAGCACCCATCCATGCCTTTCAGCTTGATTTTAGTGCCTTGGCCACTGGTGGCTTTATCGGTGTGGCTTTTGCCTTTTTGTTTGTTGATTTCTTGGACACGGCTGGGACGCTTACTTCTGTGGCCAATTTAACGGGTCGGGTCAACAAAGATGGCAAAGTGGAAAACATTGATCGCGCGCTGTTATCTGACTCTGCGGCAACCGTGATTGGTTCGGTGGCAGGTACCAGCAACACCACATCATATATTGAGAGTGGTGCGGGCATTAAGCAGGGTGGGCGTACGGGTCTTACCGCAGTTACTGTCGCGGTGTTGTTCGCAATTTGTTTGGTGTTTGCGCCTCTGGCCCAATCTATCCCGGCATTCGCCACAGCACCTGCATTGATCTTTATTGCGACTTATTTCCTCCGCAACATCCGCGATATCGATTGGGATGATGTGACCGAATATGCCCCGGCTGTGCTTGCTGCGGTGATTATGCCACTTACCTTTTCGATCGCCTATGGCATTGCCATTGGGTTTATCATGTATGTTCTGATTAAGTTGCTGAGTGGTCGTTTGGCTGATTTGTCTTTTGGTGCCTGGATTATTGCAGCAATTTCCGTGCTTTATTTCTACGTCTCATAAACTAGCCACATTTTTTTCAAAAAATGGCCGCCCAACAGGGCGGCCATTTTCTTATGCTTTGTGGTTAGCTCTTCAATAGGTTAAGCATTTTGCTGATAATGATGAAAGGCCCATATGCAGGTCTTTGGGAGTGGTAAAATGCCTGATATTGCTGAAGCAAAGCGCAAGAAGATATCGCCATCATCGCTCGCTCAAATGAAGCTCGATGGTGTCAAAATTGTCTGCCTTACCGCTTATGATAGCTTGATGGCGTCGCTTTATGGTGGGCTGGTCGATGTCATGCTTGTTGGCGATTCCATGGGCATGGTTCGTCATGGCTTTGCCACAACCCATCATGTGGACATTGATATGATGGAATTGCATGTCGCATCCTGTGCCCGGGCCAAGGGAACCGCCCTTTTGGTTGGGGACCTGCCATTTGGTTCCATTGAGTTGGGTCCAGAACAAGCAATCACCAACGCTGTCCGCCTCATCCGTGCTGGTGCTGATGCTGTAAAAATTGAAGGTGGCATCAAACGTCAAGATGTTATTCAAGCTGTGGTCAATGCGGGCATTCCAGTTATGGGTCATGTTGGCTTGGAGCCACAGCATATCTTAATGACCCAATCATTCAGATCTGTTGGCAAAAATGATGGTGAGGTTCAATCAGTTGTTGCAGATGCGTTGGCGGTTGAAAATGCTGGTGCATTTGCAGTTGTTGTTGAGGCGGTGCGCTTCAATCTCAGCACGCAACTTGAAGCCGCAGTAAAGATTCCAACCATTGGGATTGGGGCCGGGCCACTTTGTGACGGGCAAATTTTGGTTGCCGAGGACATGCTTGGTTTCTTTGAGGGGAACCCAAAATTTGTTCGCCGCTATGCCGAGCTTGGTCATCTGGTGCAAGAAGCCGTAACGCGTTATGCCGATGATGTGCGTTCCGGTGCGTTTCCGTCGGAAAAAGAAAGCTATCAATAAGGTTGTTTCATGAGTGATTTGTTCCGAGAAGTTGATGAGGAACTTCAAAAAGATCGCCTCAAGTCTTTTGGCAGGCGCTTTGGTCCCATCATTGGCATGGTTGTCATTATCGTTTTGGCGGGTGCTGCTATTTTGTCCTATCTGGATAGCCAAGCACAAAATGATCGCAACAAAGCTGCAACAAGTTATTACCTTGCAACATCAGGTGGGGCTGTTTCCAAAGACGAGCTTGCTGCTTTGGCGCGCGATGAACGTTCAGGTATTTATGGAATATTGGCCCGACTGGAAGAGGCCTCGGAGCAAAATGACCCCACAGCCTTGCTCACGGCTCTTCAAGCGGAAGAATTAAACCCACAATTGCGGGCTGGAATGGCACGGATTTACGGTTATCATTTTGCCCATTTGGGATGGCAGGATGTGGAAAATTTCGTGAACTTGCTCAGCCCAAGCATGGCTGGTGCAGCTGCTGAAATCGAGTTCCTCGCCCATATTGCAGACAAAAATACCGACAAAGCCGCCGAGGCCCTGACGCGCTGGCAAGATGTGGAACGTGTGACCCCGTCAATGGCAAGTCGCAGAAATGAAGCTGCAATTTATTTGAAGTTGATGTCATGAGTACTAGGCGCTTGGGTTTCAAGATGCTGCTGGTCCTGCCGCTTTTGGCGGCCTGCTCGATTTTTGA
>DKOD01000036.1:19971-26604 GCA_002469865.1 Alphaproteobacteria bacterium UBA7371
GCCGATATTGCGGTTCCTTCTTTGCCAAGCCCCGTCGCTCAGGGAACATGGTTGCAGGTTGCTGGTAATATTGGCCGCAATTCTGGTCACCTTGCTCATGCTGGGGGCTACGCGCGCCAATGGAGCAGCAGTATCGGCGACGGCAATGATGATGGCCTTACCCTTGTGGCGCAGCCGGTTAGTGATGGCACGACCATATATGCCATGGATACTGAATCCATGCTGTCTGCCACGTCGCTTACCAATGGTGCCCGCAAATGGGAGGTGGAACTTGCGCCAGAAAATGAGGAGGCAGATGAGGTTTCCGGTGGTGGCCTTGCCATGGTTGGTGACACGTTAATAGCAGCCACAATTTTTGGAGAAGTGATATCCCTATCTGCAGTTGATGGCGGTGTTAATTGGCGCACCAATATTGGTATTCCACTGGCAAACAATCCTTTGCTGATTGGGGATTTTGTTGTGGTCCAGGCGCTTAATGGCCAGGCGACAGCACTTGATCTGCTTAGCGGCACGGTTTCTTGGGTGGAAATAGGGGCGCCGGCAGGGCCGTCCCATGACCGTATAGCTGCAGCGGCTGGGGAAGGCGATTTTGTGGTCCATCCAGGAATTGGCGGAGAATTTGTTGGTATCAGGTTGTTGGATGGAGGGCGCATTTTTATTGATTTTCCAACCACAAGAAGATCAGATTCAGTGCTTGATGCCACAACGACCATCACCGCAAGTCCTTTGATACTGCCCCAGGGTGTTTTGGTGGCCACGCGCAATGGGCATACTTCCTTACTCTCCAAGCAATCAGGTGCGCGCATTTGGAGCCTCCCGTTTGGGTTACGAGACACCCCTGTGGTTGCTGGTGATGTGGCTTTCATGCTCGATCAGGGTCAGCGTCTGCGAGCAGTATCACTCGCACAGGGCAAGCTATTTTGGACCAAAACCATGCAACGGTTTGAGGATGAAGAGGATTTGGAAGACCCCATCAATTGGTTTGGGCCTCTGTTGGTGAATGGCAAATTGCTTCTTGTATCCGACACAGGCCTGCTTGAATTGCGTGACGTGAATAATGGAGAGGTCCTAGGACGGCAGGATATCGAAGAGGCAGCGATGGCCCCCATTTTCGTGAATGGCCTGATGCTTCTTCTCAGCCAAAGCGGCAATTTGGTGGCATACCGCTGATGCGGGACCCGTTTCGATTGGTTATTGTTGGTCGCCCCAATGTGGGCAAATCAACCCTGTTTAATAGGCTTGCAGGAAAAAAACTTGCCATCGTTCATGACAAACCTGGGGTCACCCGTGATGTACGCGATACATTGGTTGAAATCGATGAGCATGTTTTTTGCTTAATGGACACGGCAGGTCTTGAAGAGGAACGTCCCGGCGAACTGGTGAGCCGAATGACGGAAAAATCCATCAATGCTGCTTTGCGTGCCGATCATGTCTTTTTTGTGCTGGATGGACGTTCAGGGTTGCTTCCGGAAGACAGACATTTTGCCGACACCTTGCGTGCGTCCAATCTTCCCATGACCGTTGTGGTCAACAAATGTGAGGGGAAGGGGGGTGACGTTGGTTACTATGAAAGCTTTGAGTTGGGTATGGGTGAGCCCATTGCTGTTTCGGCAGAGCATAATGAAGGCTTTGGCGAATTATGGGGGCGAATTCTTTCTTTGCTGGCAGAACATCAACAAAATGACAGCGAAATTGAAGATATCCCTGAAGATGATGAGGGCCGGCCAATTCATCTTGCGCTGGTGGGGCGGCCCAATGCTGGCAAGTCAACCCTGTTCAACCACCTGCTTGGTGAAGAGCGTTCCCTAACCGGTCCTGAAGCAGGCATCACCAGGGATACTGTTGCGGTAGAATGGTCCTGGAATGGAACCAGAATAAAATTGTTTGACACCGCTGGCATGCGCAAGCGTGCCAGGGTGGTGGAGTCCCTTGAAAAATTGTCCGTTCATGACAGCCTTAGGGCTGTCCGCTTTGCTGATGTTGTGGTGTTGCTGGTGGATGCCACACTTGGGCTTGAGCGGCAGGATTTTGTGATTGCCGAGCATGTGGAGCGTGAGGGGCGTGCCCTTATCGTGGCGCTGACCAAATGGGATTTGGTTGGCCAGCCAGAGGAGGTGTTGGAAGAATCGAAATACCGCCTGTCCCACAACATGTCCCAATTAAAAGATGTGCCCTTTATCCCTGTGAGTGCGTTGGAAGAAAAAGGCATGCCACGCTTGATGCGTAATATCTTAAAGCTCCATGAAATTTGGGGACGCCGGGTAGGCACATCAGCATTGAACAAATGGCTGACGGACATCGAAGGACGAAACCCACCACCAGCGCCAGGTGGTCGTCGCATCAGGCTACGCTACGTCACCCAAATCAAAAGCCGTCCCCCGACCTTCATTCTTTTTGTTTCAAGGCCTGAGGAATTGCCTGATTCCTATAGTAGGTTTTTGGTGAATGACATGCGCCAACAATTTGACCTCGCTTCGGTGCCCATCCGACTTTACCTGCGCAAAGGTGATAACCCCTATGCCAAAGATTGAGGCGTTTTTTGAGGTGATGGAATCATTTTGCCATGGTTGGGCTTCTTTATCGTCCCAATGATTTCTGATGTTTTTTAAAAAAGAAGCCATACCACTGTCCCAAAGCATTGATTTTAAGCGCTTTATTTGGCTGGTTAATAGTTAAAGGCCAATATTTCGTAGCGACACAAATTCACCATTGCTGTCGCATTCATCACTAAGCAAATGCAAAATGGATGGGCAAAGAACTTCTGGTGCACGAAGGCTGTTGGGATCCTCACCAGGCATGGCTTGGGCCCGCATGCCCGTGCGAAGAGCACCTGGATCAATGACATTCACATTGATGTTAAGTTGCTGACATTCTTTGGCTGCGATATGCGCGTAATTCTCGATGGCTGCCTTTGATATGGCATAGGCGCCCCAAAAAGGCCTCGGATTTTGCGCCACGCCTGATGACACAAAAAGCACGCGGCCCTGTTTGGCTTGCTTGAGGGGCAAATAAAGTGACCGATAAAGATCATGGATGGCCAACAGGTTGGTGTTGATCACATCCAAAAACTTATCAGCAGGATAATCGCTCAGGGGCATAAGGGGCCCAAGGATGGCCGCATTGGCAAACAGGCCATCTATGCGACCAAACCGTTCAAATAACGAAGCCCCAAGCCTATTCACGCCTTCACGGTCGGTCAGATCCAGCGGAACAAGTGTTGACGTTCCGTTTAAGGCTTTGATGGCATCATCCAATTCTTCCAAACCACCCACGGTGCGCCCAACGGCCACCACATGATCGCCACGCTGGGCCGCTGCCAAGCTAACAGCACGGCCAAGTCCCCGGTTTGCACCGGTTACAACTGTTATCCGTTGTGCCCCCATCAGCGTGACTCCGTGAGTAGGCTCTGTTGGTCCATGGCGCCACCTTCAATATCTGACAAGGCGGTGGGGTAGTCACCTGTAAAGCAAGCATCACAAAATTGGGGTTGATCATTATGTCGGGATGTCTCGCCCATGGCGCGGTATAGGCCATCGATGGATATGAAGGCGAGGGAATCAACGCCAATAAGCTTGGCCATTTCTGTGATGGAATATCGGGAAGCCAGGAGTTTTTCCCGTTCAGGCGTGTCCACACCATAAAAACATGAATTGGTGGTTGGGGGCGATGCAATACGCAAATGCACCTCTGAGGCACCGGCCTCGCGCACCATTTCCACAATTTTCATGGAGGTTGTTCCACGAACAATTGAGTCATCAACAAGGACAATCTTCTTGCCCTTAAGCTTGATGCTGTTGGCGTTATGCTTGAGCTTCACGCCAAAATGTCGAATTTGGTCCGACGGTTCAATGAAGGTCCTGCCCACATAATGGTTTCGGATGATACCAAGTTCAAACCTGACCCCAGATTCTTCGGCAAAGCCAATGGATGCGGGAACGCCCGAATCAGGCACGGGCACCACCATGTCCACGTCCGCGGGGGCTTCGCGGGCTAGCTCTTTGCCAATATTTTTCCTGGCTTCATAAACCGAATGGCTGGCCATCACGCTGTCTGGACGAGCAAAATACACATATTCAAACACGCAAAAGCGGCTGGGCTTGTTGGGCCCAAAAGGTCGATGGCTTGCAATGTTATGTTGGGTGATGACCACCATTTCCCCGGGTTCGATGTCACGAACAAATTCCGCACCAATGATATCAAAGGCACACGTTTCTGAGGCCAACACATAGGCATCATCAAGCTTGCCGAGGCTTAGTGGCCGCACGCCAAGGGGATCACGCACACCAATCATGGCCTCGTCGGTTAAGGCGAGTAAGGAAAAAGCACCTTCCACGCGTGCAAGCGCACCCATGAGCCTGTCTGCCAAGGTGCTATCGGCCTGATTGGCAACGAGGTGAATAATTGTCTCTGTGTCGGATGTTGACTGAAAAATTGCGCCTTTGCGCACAAGCTCTTTTTTCAAGGTGAATGCATTGGTTAAGTTGCCATTATGGGCAATGGCCATGCCGCCAAGGGCAAGTTCAGCAAATAACGGCTGGACATTACGTAAGACGGTATCTCCCGAAGTTGCATAGCGCACATGGCCTATCGCTTGGCTGCCCTTCAATCTGTTGATTACTTCTTCCCTGGTGAAGGCGTCACCAACAAGGCCAAGCCGACGTTCTGAGTGGAATTGGTGCTCATCATAGCTAACAATTCCCGCGGCTTCTTGTCCTCGATGCTGAAGGGCGTGCAGGCCCAACGCAGACAGCGCAGAAGCATCGCGATGGTTAAAGACACCGAAAATGCCACATTCATCATGAAAATGATCATCATTGCTCATTCGGGGTCTCCTGCTGATCCTCGCCGGCAATGCCACGCAACTTTTCTTGAATGCTGCCACGGTCAATTTGACCCTCTTCCACAATGCCACGCAATTTTTCTTGCAAGGCATCACGGTCCAGGGCTGCATCGGGTTGGTTGGTGATGGCTGAGCCGGGCGATGTGTCGGCAAGGAAGGCATCAGCAGATTTCGGCAAATATTGCGCAATATAATCGGATGTTGCTTCCACCATGGGTTTAAACCGGGCAGCGCTGATCCAATCAGGCTTCTGTTCGTCCCCAGGCAACACCTTGTCGAAGACCAAGTAAATAACCGCCACGATCACAAGGCCGCGCAGAAGGCCAAAAGCAAAACCCAAGGAACGGTTAATAATCCCAGGGGCTACTTCTGCAAGCAACTTACCCACCTGCCGTAGGATCACCGCAAAAACAAACCAACTGATGATAAAGACACCCAGCCCTGCGGCCACTTCAGCCACTTCGATGGGGCTTAAATATTGGCTGACAAATGATGTGGCCGCATCATGGGTGGCCACGGTGACCATGATGGCCAATGCCAAAGCCACCAAGCCCAATGCTTCACGGATGAAGCCCCTAATAAATGCCAAAAGACCCGAAAGAAGCATGATGGCTGCCAAAATAACATCGCCCAATGTTAGTCCAATTTGTTCCATGGCAACGATTCGCCCCTTTTACTGATCCGGCATGAACATGCCACGGCAGAATTCTTCCACGTGGCCATATGTGCTGTAACCGCTATGGTTGTTTCTATCCAGCCCAACCGCTGGAATGGCGCCCCGAGGATAACCCAAGCGTTTGGCTTCTTCCAAACGCTCTGAAATATTTCTTACCGACCGAACTTCCCCAGTAAGACCAATTTCGCCCACCGCCACAAAGCCCTCGGGTAGGCTCAGGCCTGTGAGCGCACTTGTGACAGCAGCCACAACGGCAAGGTCCAAGGCCGTGTCTTGGATACGTAGCCCCCCCATCACGGTGACATAGACATCATGTTTGCCCACAGGAATGCCGGCTCTTGCCTCCATCACCGCCAAAATCATGGCCAATCGGTTTGCATCATAACCCAAAGAAGATCGCTTTGGCGTGGAATAGCCCGTTTCGATGGTAAGAGCTTGCAATTCGCCAAGCAGGGGCCTTGTGCCCTCCATGGAGGTAAAGACCACCGAGCCAGCGATATCCCCACGGCGTCCCTGGAGAAGATGACCTGATGGATTTTCGATGCTGACAAGGCCCTGGGATGTCATGTCAAACAGGCCAATTTCCGATGTGTTGCCAAACCTGTTTTTGCTGGCACGCAACACACGAAAATCATTGTGGTTGTCGCCCTCAAATTGCAACACAACATCAACCAGATGTTCGACAACCCTTGGTCCTGCAAGTTGGTTGTCCTTGGTGACATGGCCCACAATCATCAATGTGACATCACGTTGCTTGGACCATTGCACCAACTCATGAACACAGCCACGGACCTGATTGATGCTGCCTGGTGGACCAGAAAGATCTGCTGAAAATAATGTCTGCATGGAATCAATGATCAAGGTCATTTCTTGTGTTGGCAACGCTTCAAGGCTTGCCAATAACTGATCTATCTGGGTGTTGGTGCTGCTGAGAAAAAATTCATTGCCGCCAAAGCCCATGCGTTGCGCCCTGCTTGCCAATTGTTCTGGCGCCTCTTCCCCACACAGATAGACGGTTAACAATCCTTTCTGACTTAGATGACCAGCCAGCTGCGTCAGCAGGGTGGATTTTCCAATGCCAGGCGGCCCGCTGATAACCATGGCAGCACCGGGCATA
>DKOD01000092.1:0-3124 GCA_002469865.1 Alphaproteobacteria bacterium UBA7371
GACAACAGCCGGCATCAATTGCTCGGCAAGATTGGCAAAAGATTCAGGTGCCGTCCGTCCAGTTTGCGGCAACATAACCGCCATGCATAGGGCGATGGCGACAAATTTCATATGATGGAACATCCAAACTCTCCTCAATATCGCAAGCTTTATGGGCGTTAATACCTGTGACCTAGCTTCAAATTGAGTCTTGGCTGTGCAAAAATTAGGCCAAATTGCGCCAGACCAAGACATCTTTAGCCCCTAATGAGCCAGACCAACCCCAAACCAAGAATAGCAGACATAAGCCCAGCGATGCGTAACTGCTCTTGAGGAAGAGACCTCATACGCTCAGCCAAATTGAGCGCTGCCTGGGGGAAGAGCGCGTAAAGCAACCCTTCCACCACAAACACCAAGGCTATACCCACGAGCAAATCCGTCACTTTGGCAGTGCTTCACGCTCTTGTTCCGACTCATTAAAGAAACGGAAAAAACGGGAGTTGGGCGACAAAACCATGGAGGTATTGCTGCCACCAAGAGATTGCACATAGGCAGACATGGACCGATAGAAGGCAAAAAAGTCGGGATCTTGCCCAAACGAGCTGGCAAAGATGCGGTTACGTTCACCATCACCCTCACCTTTGATGATCTCTGCTTGCTTGTTGGCTTCTGCGAGCAGCTCCACCACCTGCCTATCGGCAACAGAGCGGATACGCCGGGATTGTTCGTTACCCTCAGAACGGAAACGCTGGGCTTCCTGCTGACGTTCTGTTTGCATGCGTCGGAAAATGGATTGTGAAATATTCTCAGGCAAATCAACACGCCTAATACGCACATCAACAACATCCAAACCGAGGATTTCTGCTTCCCGGTTCACTGCGTCACGAATGGCCACCATCAAATTGGCACGTTCCCCTGACAGCACATCATCCATCTGCTGCGTACCAATCACCCGACGAAGAGCTGAATTAAGGATGGTGCTCATGCGGCTTTCGGCTGCAAAGTCCGTTTTAACTGTCTGGAAGAATTTCAAAGAATTGCTGATTTTGTAGCGTGCAAACGCATCCAACACCAAGCGCTTTTGGTCTTCAGTGATAACCTCTTCTTCCTGGGTTGTCACAGAAAGCAGGCGGCGATCGACATAAACGACTTCGTCAACAATAGGCATTTTAAAGTGCAAACCTGGCTGTGTCACAGGATCTGCAACCACCCGGCCGAAACGAATAACCAAAGCCTGTTCGGTTTCACGCACGGTAAAAACCGAGGAAAGAGCGATGATGACCAGCACCACAGCCACGACTAATGCGATGATACCCCTCATTGTGCTGCTCCATTATTTTGGTTGTTTGGTTGGCGCATGAGCCTATCCAATGGGAGGAATGGAATGGCCTGTTGCCCACCTCCATCTTGCTCAAGAATAATTTTGTTATTTCCCTTAAGCACCTGCTCCAAGGTTTCTAGGTAGATACGCTCGCGTGTCACGCCCGGTGCCAGTATATATTCATCAAGAATTTTTTCAAAACGAGCGGCTTCACCTTCAGCTTCGGCCACGACGCGGTTGCGGTATGCCTCGGCCTCTTGATTGATTTTTTCTGCTTCACCCCGTGCTTCAGGAATCACCTTATTGGCATAAGCATCTGCTTCGTTGCGCAAACGCTCTTGGTCCTGACGAGCGGCTTCAACATCACGAAACGCATCGATAACTTCAGCGGGCGGGTCAACTTTTTGAAGCTGCATTTGGGTTACCTCAATGCCAGACTGATATTCATCAAGGATGGCCTGCATAAGATTTTGGGCCTGTTCCTCTGTGCGTTGACGTCCTTCGGTGAGAATGGGCTCCAAATTTTCGCGGCCAATAACCTCACGCATGACCGATTCAGCCACGGCCTTCACCGAGACGACCGGGTCAGCAATGCGGAACAGATAATCTCCTGCATCCTTAATCCGCCAGAACACAGAAAAGTTAATATCCACGATATTGGCATCGCGCGTCACCATTTGGCTTTCATTTGTGTTTGCGCGCCCCCCCACACCACGATCTTGGTCTCCAAAGGTTTGACCAACATCGGTGCGGTTCACCGTGGTAACCTTAGGCGTTAGGACCTCTTCAATGGGGTATGGAAAATGATAATGCAGACCCGGTGCGGTTGTGTTGACATATTGACCAAACCGCAGGACCACACCCTGCTCATCGGGCTGGACGCGATAAAAACCAGTCAGCAACCAACCTGCCACAAGCACCAAAATGACCAACAGAACACCACGGACACCGAAGTTTCCAAAATTCAATCCATTATCTCCACCGGCACCAGAGCCACCGCCGCCGCCACCAAGGCGCTTTTTAACCTCATTAAAAAGCTCATCGAGCCCAGGGGGGTCTTTGCGCCCACCGCTGCCATTATTGTTGTTTTTTTGCCCGCGACCCCACGGTGATTCTCCACCACCCCAAGGCCCTTGGCTGTTGTCATTCCAAGGCATTTTTAGCTCCTCGACCTTTTTGCAACGGGCGTCACCCCGTCCGGGATGTTCATGCCCCGGCTTCCTCAACGGTTATATAGGTAGGCATGGGTGCCAATGGCAAACCATTCAAGCCATTTAGGCGATCCAAACAAACGAAATGAAGGTTTGGATTTGCCTCATTGGCCTCTTCAAACCGCCCAACCCTGGCCACAAATTCATGAGATGGCCAATGAAAAAACGTATCGCCTGACACATGAACATCTACCTTGGTAAGGTGAATGCGCTGAATATGCGCCATGGCTTGGCGATAGATCTCCCCACCACCAACAACAAAAAATTCTTGTTGACCATGCTGATGAGCGTGGCGTCTGCCCGCCGCCAATGCCGCCTCAATGCCTGCGGCAATTTCCACATCGGCAACTTCCCAAGCAGGTTTGCTCGTCACCACAATGGTATGGCGCCTGGGCAATTTGCGGCCAATACTCTCAAAGGTTTTCCGACCCATGATGATGGCATGATTTAAGGTGAGTTTTTTAAAATGCTGCAAATCCTTAGGCGCATGCCACAAAAGCTGATTACCACCACCGATGGTATGGTCAGGGGCCATGGCCACAACGGCAGAGCAAATGGGATTTTGTGTCATACAGCAACAGGCGCCTTTATGTGCGGATGCGGGTCATAATCA
>DKOD01000092.1:3506-3649 GCA_002469865.1 Alphaproteobacteria bacterium UBA7371
ACAATTTCAAGACGCGGCAATGGACGGGGTGATCTGGTAAGTTGTTCACGGGCTTGGTCGAGATGGTTCAGGTATAAATGCGTATCCCCCAAGGAATGCACAAACACACCTGGCTTCAAACCGACAAGAGGGGCAATCATATG
>DKOD01000092.1:4045-13301 GCA_002469865.1 Alphaproteobacteria bacterium UBA7371
AGCTGACAATTCAACCGGCCTTCGGCAACATGAAATTGGAACAAAAGATGACAAGGGGGTAACGCCATATTGGGCAAATCCCCGACATTCCACGCAGAAATAATATGACGCCGGGAATAGGGGTTGTTTTTCAAATCTTCGATTAATTGGGCGATCTGGTCGTGCTCTTGGCCTTGGGCATCGCGCCAACGGCGCCACTGAACCCCATATACGGGACCAAGATCACCATGTTCATCGGCCCATTCATTCCAAATCGACACCCCATGTTCCCGCAAATACGCAACATTACCCGTGCCTTTAAGAAACCACAAAAGCTCATGCACAATGGATTTCCAATGAAGCTTTTTGGTGGTTACCATCGGAAAGCCGTCCGATAGATCAAACCTCATTTGATGGCCAAAAATTCCCAAAGTTCCGGTTCCTGTGCGGTCCTCGCGACGCACACCTTCGTCAAGAATTTTTTGCATTAATTCGAGATACGACTGCATGGAACCTCCGGGGTTATTTTTAAGGTGATGCCGCAACCCATGAATCGGGTGTCACTGGCATCAACAAAACAACATGACCGCGGCATGGCCGCAAGCCTTGCGTAACATTTCTTGTATCCGTGGGGCTAAGCGCTTATATTGACTGGTAATGGTAGTGAACCAAAGATTGGAATAGGCGAACCGGACGTGGCTTCGACGCCACCACCTCCACCAACAGCGGCCGTTATTTATGGTTTTTGGCTGTTGCTGATGGGGGTGAATTGGGATCGACGGGCGTAATAAAGGGTCTAAGGCTACTCGGTGAGACACGCCGTTAATGTTCAACAAGCAATAGTTGCAAATGACAACGAAGCTTTGGCTGTTGCTGCCTAACGGCAGTTAGCCTGAATAAAACTCCTAGCGGTTAAGACCCTCTAGGCGGGGCCCGGGGGCGCCTGGCAACAGAAGCCCTCACTTTCCTCTCGGTTTTTCTTGCCAAACATGGTGCAGGTTATTGTAAGGCAAGCTGCAGAAGCTTCGACACCAACCAAAGGCAGAAGATCATGATGGATAGCATTGATTACAGCGCACTGATGCATGACGCCATGATTGGGGTGGTGCGCGCATGCCTTGAAGATGTCGAGGAATATGGCTTGCGCGGCGAAAATCATTTTTACATCACCGCCGTAACAACCCATGGCGGTGTGATCATTCCTGACCATCTTCGCGCCCGTTACCCAGAGGCCATCACCATTATTTTGCAGCACCAGTTTTCCGACCTGCGGGTTAATGATGATGGGTTTGGGGTGACTTTGCGTTTTGGCGGAAAACCTGAGCGCCTTTACTTCCCGTTTGAGGCGCTTATCAACTTCCGCGACCCGTCTGAACCGATGTTTTCCCTCCAATTTGAAGTGATGACGTCGGACCCAGAAGTCGCAGAACAAGCATCTGACACACAGCCAGGAAATTCATCAAATGCCGATGCTGAAGTGATCTCACTTGATGCATTTCGCAACAAACCAACCACTTAAGAGGATAAGATGTCCATCACACGCACGGAAACCGATTCTTTTGGCCCTTTAGAGGTTGCCAATGACCGTTATTGGGGCGCGCAGACCCAGCGTTCATTGATCAATTTTGAAATTGCCGGTGAGACCATGCCCGTTGCCGTGGTCCGTGCACTTGGCGTGGTGAAGCATGCATGTGCAGCAGCCAATAAAGAACTTGGCACCCTTGATGCCCAGATTGCCGATGCCATCATTGCAGCGGCAACAGAAGTGCATCAGGGAAAACTTGATGATCATTTTCCCCTTGTGGTTTGGCAGACTGGCTCGGGCACACAATCAAACATGAATGCCAATGAGGTTATTTCCAACCGTGCTATTGAAATCTTGGGCGGTGTTGTTGGGTCCAAAGATCCGGTTCATCCCAATGATCATGTGAATCGTTCCCAATCGTCCAACGACACATTCCCTACGGCCATGCATGTGGCTGCGATACAAGAAATGCAACGGGTCTTATTCCCAGGCATGGAACGCCTTTTGGCGGCCCTAGAAACAAAGGCTGAGGCATTTGAGGATATTGTTAAAATCGGCAGAACCCACACCATGGATGCAACGCCGCTCACACTTGGTCAGGAATTTGGTGGCTATGCCACACAAATTCGCTATGGCATTGCACGTATCAAGCGATCCATGGACGGGCTATTTGCTTTGGCACAAGGTGGCACGGCGGTGGGAACAGGGCTGAATTCCAAACCAGGCTTCGCCCAAATGGTTGCCGACCAAATTGCCCATATCACCAGCCTCCCCTTCACCACAGCGGAAAACAAATTTGAAGCATTGGCGGCCCATGATGCTGTTGTCGAAGCATCTGGTGCCTTGAACACTGTGGCTGTGAGCCTCTTCAAAATTGCCAATGACATCCGCCTTCTTGGCTCTGGCCCACGTTGCGGGCTTGGTGAATTACGCCTTCCAGAAAACGAACCGGGCTCATCAATCATGCCCGGTAAGGTAAACCCCACCCAATGTGAGGCGGTAACCATGGTTTGCTGTGAAGTTATGGGCAACCACACCGCCGTCACCTTTGCAGGCAGCCAGGGGCATTTTGAATTAAACGTCTACAAACCTGTCATGATCTGGAACTTGATCCGCTCCATTCGCTTGATTGGGGATGCCTGTGACAGCTTCGCCAAGAATTGTGTGGAAGGTATTGAAGCAGATAAGCCTCGCATTGCTGACCTTCTGGAAAAGTCTTTGATGTTGGTCACCGCCCTCGCCCCGGAAATTGGTTATGACAACGCCACCAAAGTGGCCAAAACAGCCCACAAAAATGGCACCACATTGCGTGAGGAAGCCATCAATCTTGGATTTGTTGATGAAGAAACCTTCGACCGCGTGGTGCGGCCTGAATTGATGATTGCGCCAAAATAATGAACCCCATTAAACGTTCGGTGACCATACGTGGGCACCGAACCTCCGTATCGTTGGAAGAAATTTTTTGGGTGGAGCTGCACCAAGAAGCCCATGAACGGGGCGTCACCCTTGCAGCCCTTATTGACGATATCGACCGCATCAGGGTGGAACAGGGCATGCTGTCAGGCTTGTCAGGGGCCTTGCGTGTCCATGTGGCCCAAAGGCTTAAAGCGGCCCAAACACCTTCCCAGGATTGAGAATATTATTGGGATCAAGCGCGAGCTTTATTGTCTTCATGACGTCCACCGCAGGTCCCAATTCACGCTTCAAGGCCTCTATTTTGCCCTCACCAATGCCATGCTCTCCGGTGCAAGTGCCCTCAAATCGCAATGCCCGGGCCAGCAAACGCTCGTTGAGGTCATGGGCTTGCTGCAATTCCTCCCGATCATCGGGGTTGATCATGATGGAAAGATGGAAATTGCCATCGCCAACATGGCCCACGATTGGCGCAATCAAACCAGAGCAAGCAATATCTTGCTTTGTTTCCAAAATGCATTCGGCAAGATGTGATATGGGCACACAGACATCGGTGGCCCATCCTTGGGTGCCAGGACGCAATGTCCGGTTGGCATACCAAACGGAATGACGCGCCTTCCATAATTCATTTCGCTCTTCTTCCAGGCGTCCAAATTTGATGTTTTTCATGCCATGGGCTTCCGCAAGTTCTTGGAACATCTCGCTTTGCTCGGCAAGTTGCGCTTGGCTGCCTTGGAACTCCAAAAATAATGTGGGCGATACTTCGTGATCACTTTTGGAATATTGGTTCACGGCCTGTATCTGCAATTCATCAAGCAGCTCGATCCGCCCCACAGCAAGCCCACATTGAAGAACATCAATCACGGTGTTCACCGCACCTTCCAGTGTTTCAAAAGGTGCCACTGCGGCCACCAAGCATTCTGGAATACCATGAAGCCTGACCGTCAATTGCGTGATAATGCCCAAAGTTCCTTCAGACCCGACCAAAAGACGGGTCAAATCATACCCTGCTGAGGATTTCCGGGCTCTTTGTCCCGTCTTAATCACCCTGCCGTCGGCCATCACAGCGGTCAGGTTGATGATATTCTCGCGCATGGTTCCGTAGCGCACCGCATTGGTTCCTGAAGCCCTCGTCGCGGCCATGCCGCCTAGGGTTGCATCTGCGCCGGGATCTATTGGGAAGAATAACCCAGTACCACGAAGATGTTCATTTAATTGTTTTCTGGTAACCCCAGCTTGCACCACACAATCCAAATCGCCTTCATGAACGTGCAATATCTCATTCATTTGCGAGAGGTCGAGGGTCAGGGCCCGGCCACCTGCCGGTGGCACCACATGGCCTTCCAAGGATGAACCCGCACCAAAACCAACAACCGGTCGGCCAAATTCATTGCATAGGGCAAGAATTTGGGACACCTCTTGGGTGCTTTTGGCAAAAGCCACAGCCGCAGGCATGCGGGGATGATGAAAAGATTCATCTTTGGCATGTTGTTCCAGCACCGATGGGTTCAAGCTCAAACGCTCCTCACCAACAATAGCCCGCAATGCGGCCAGCCATGTTTCATCTTCTGCTTTTTCTAGTCCCATTTGTTTTCCCTTACCCCATGCATGGCGGTTGTCTCACCGCTTCTGATCCACCATCATACGAATCGTTATGACATTTGAATACCACGTGGCATTAGCCACACGGCCAATATTAGGATCCCATGACCCAATATCTCCATGACCTCAATCCCGAGCAGCGACATGCCGTGGAGCAAACGGATGGTCCATTATTGGTTCTGGCAGGCGCAGGCACCGGCAAGACCCGGGTGCTGACCACCAGAATTGCGCATATTCTGGCCCAAGGAAAAGCCCATCCAGGGCAAATTCTTGCGGTAACCTTCACCAATCGGGCTGCACGGGAAATGCAACAACGCGTTGGGCAATTGGTGGGAAGCGCGGTGGAAGGGTTGCGATTTTTGGGCACCTTTCATGCCATTTCAGCAAAAATGTTGCGCCGCCATGCCGAAAGAATTGGTCTGCGACAGGATTTCACCATCATCGATACAGATGACCAACTTCGGTTGATAAAACAACTTCTCGAAGCTGAAAAAATCGATGAAAAAAAACACCCTGCCCGTGCCTTGGCGGGCATGATTGATCGCTGGAAAAACAAAGGCCTCACTCCCGACAAAATCAGTGCAGACATGGTGCTGGATTTTGCTGATGGACGGGCTCCGGAACTCTACGCGGCCTATCAAGCACGTATGGCAACGCTCAATGCCGCCGACTTTGGCGACTTGCTGCTCCATGCCATCACCCTTCTGGACCAGCATGACGATGTCCGGGGCCAATACCGCCAAATGCTGCGTTACCTCATGGTTGATGAATATCAAGACACCAATGTTGCCCAATATATGTGGCTCCGCCATCTGTGCCCAGAACAGCCCAACCTTGCCTGTGTTGGGGATGATGACCAATCCATCTATGGCTGGCGCGGTGCAGAGGTTGGAAATATTTTGCGGTTTGAACGAGATTTTCCCGGGGCCAAAATCATCAGATTGGAGCAGAATTACCGTTCCAAGGGCCGCATCCTGAAAGCTGCCAGCGGTCTCATTGATCAAAATCGGGAGCGTTTGGGCAAAACCCTATGGACCAATGATGATGATGGCGAGCCCATCCGTCTGTCGGCCCATTGGGATTCCACCGAAGAGGCCAGGGCCATCGCGGGTGGGATTGAGGAATTGCAACGTGATGGGCATCACCTTTCCCAAATTGCTGTGCTGGTGCGCGCCTCTTCCCAAATGCGAGAAATCGAAGAGCGTTTTATCAACCAAGCCATCTCCTACCGTGTGATTGGTGGGCCACGTTTTTATGAACGCAAAGAAATACGTGATGCGTTGGCTTATTTCCGGCTGGTGGCCCAACCCCGTGATGATCTGGCCTTTGAGCGCATCGTCAACAGCCCCAAAAGAGGCATTGGTGCAAGCTCATTACAAAAGTTGACACAATATGCTCGCGCCAGCTCCTTGAGCCTCTTAGAGGCAACCATGTCCATCATTGGCACCGATGAATTGGGGGCGAAGCCACGTCATGCCTTGGCCGGATTTGTGGACCAAATTGCACGATGGCGCCGGGAAATGGAGCAAATGGGACATGTTGATTTGGCAGGGGTCATTCTGGATGAATCCGGCTATACGGGCATGCTTCAGGCTGAGCGCACGGCGGAAGCCCATGGCCGCTTGGAAAACCTAAAAGAATTGCTTCGGGCCATGGAAGAATTTGAGAATTTGCAAGGCTTCCTTGAGCATGTGTCCCTGGTGATGGAAAATGAGAATGATGACGACCCTGATAAGGTGGTGATCATGACCATGCATGGGGCCAAGGGTCTCGAATTTGACACCGTTTTTCTTCCTGGCTGGGAGGAGGGCTTGTTCCCATCACAACGAACCCTTGATGAATTGGGCAACAGGGGCTTGGAAGAGGAAAGAAGGCTTGCCTATGTCGGCCTGACCCGGGCACGCAAGCGGGCCATCATCAGCACCACATCCAACCGCCGCACCTGGGGCCAATGGCAGCCAGCGATTCCCTCACGATTTATTGATGAAATACCCGAAAGCGAAATGGAACGGATCAACCAACCTACCAATCAAGCTGGCAGCTGGCATCAAGGCAGCCTGCCGGCATCGAGATTTGGTGGGCCTGGCTGGCAACGCATGCAAGATAGGTCACGACAAGCCCGCATGGCACCACCAGAACCAATGATTTTTGACGATGACCCCATGGGCGCCATGGGGGATGACCAAGGAAATGGGGTGCGCGTGTTCCACCAAAAATTCGGCTATGGCACCATTCTTCAGGTGGATGGCCAAACGGTTGAGGTTGCTTTTGACAAGGCTGGCACCAAGAAGGTGATTGGAACATTTTTGGAAAAGGTCGGATGATGATGGAGCTATCCCATGGGTAATTTCTGGCGGCTTTATGTGCAAACCCATCTTCAAGATGAACAAAAAGTAGCCGATCATTTGGAGTCATGCATGGCCCCATTGAGCGTTGCGACAGGTGAAATTGCTGAAATGGCCAACCCCACCGGCGCCCATGCTGGTGTCGGGCATGTGGAATTGTTGTTTGATCATGCGGTCAAAGCCCATGAATGTGATCTTATTCTCAGCCAATTGGCACTCACGCATAGCGTCACCACAAATGTGGAAATTCTGGGCGACCGAGATTGGGTAACAGCATCTTTGCGCGAGTTGCCGGCGGTTGCTGCTGACCGCATTATTGTGCGCGGCGCCCACGTTCCCATGCCTGCCCAGGGCGGCCAAATTCATCTTTTGGTTGAAGCAGGCCTTGCCTTTGGCACCGGCCACCATGAAACCACCCGGGGATGTTTGTTGGCATTACAGCGCCTCGAGCGCGCTGGACTCAAACCTGGAAAAATTCTCGATGTGGGCACCGGTACTGGCATCCTGGCCATGGCAGCAGCCAAATTATTTTCTTGCCCCATCTGGGCAAGTGATATTGATGCAGTCTCTGTGGGCTTTGCGAGGGAAACATTAAAACGAAATGGCCTTGCAGCCATAAGGCTTATCCATGCACCAGGCACACGGCATCCAGACATCCTACGCCAACAACCCTTTGGGCTTGTGGTGGCCAATATTCTTGCCAACCCACTGATTGCCATGGCCGGAGACCTGACCCATGCCACCCAGCCGGGTGGGCGATTAATTCTTGCAGGTCTTCTCCATTGGCAATTCCGTCGGGTCTTGGCAGCTTATCAAAGCCACGGCATGGTGCTTGAGCATCGCCATCAAGAAGGGGACTGGTCCATCATGACCTTACGACGCCCATGACATACCAACAAATCGAACCGCCCATTCCCAGCCATGACAAACTGGCACGTATTGCACTCCTCCGGGACTGGCTTATCGCCAACAAATTTGATGGCCTGTTGATCAACCATGATGACGAAAGCCTTGGTGAATACCTTCAAGCCCGGGATGAGCGCCTTTGTTGGGCCACAGGTTTTTCTGGATCATCGGGCCTTGCCCTCGTGACACCCACCGGGGGCCATGTGATCACCGATGGACGATATCATTTGCAGGCAGCCACGGAGGTTGCAGGTTGTGGGCTTGAGGTGTTGGATCATGCCGAAGACATAACAGCCCTCAATGATTTGCCCCAGAGGGCCCGTATCGCTGCCTGGCCCCAACAATTTCCCGTCAAATCCTGGGCCTATTGGGAAGAAAAGACAGGTAAGGCTGGGCATGTCCTGGAACAGATTGCCACCCATCCGGTTGATGACGTTTGGCAAGACAGGCCCCCTAGAAAAAATTCCACACCAAGACCCCATGATCTTGCTCTTGCCGGGCAAACCTCTGCCGAAAAGCTGCAACATCTTCGCAGCTGGCTTCTCAATCATGAGCTTGACGGCTTTGTGACCACCGATGCCACATGCATCTGTTGGCTCGCCAACATACGCGGCGCTGATTTGCCCCACACACCGGTGATACAATCGGCCTTGTTGGTGACCCGTGATGATGCTGTTATTTCTCTGGAGGGGCGTGAACGGGCTGGTTTGCTTCAATCATTGCTTCATGATGCATTTTCCGTTCGGGATGACGGCTTGTTGGGCATCACCAAACAGGTCAAGAATGCTGTTGCCTATGATCCTGCTAAAACCAGTGCAGGCATGCTTCAGGCGCTAAGAAATCACGGATGCCAACCAACACCGAAGCCCTGCCCGATTTCAGCCCAAAAAATGATCAAAAATGATGCCGAGCAAGCTGGCATGCGCGAAGCCCACCGACGTGATGGGCTGGCCATGGTTCGTTTTTTGTCCGCCTTGGATAAGACGCCGCCAAAAGATGAATTGGAAATCGTCATCCGGCTAGAGGAAAGCCGCCGACAGTCGGACAAATTGTTGGACATCTCCTTTGACACCATCAGCGGTCTCGATGAGCATGGTGCGGTCATTCATTACCGAGTGAGCCGGGAAAGCAACAAGGCTGTTGCGGCAAATGGATCCTTGTTGTTGCTTGATTCTGGCGGCCAATATACCGACGGCACCACCGATATCACCCGAACCATTTGGGTGGGAAATGCGTCACCTGGGCGACGCATGATTGAGAATCATACCCTTGTGCTTAAGGCCCATATCGCTCTTGCCCAATGCAGGTTTCCCGTTGGCACCAATGGGATTCAGCTCGATGCCATCACCAGGGCTCCTTTATGGATGGCAGGCAAGGACTTTGCCCATGGCACAGGCCATGGCGTGGGTGCTGCATTATCTGTTCATGAGGGACCCTGCGGCATTCACAAACGCGCAACCACACCACTGGCGCCAGGCATGATCCT
>DKOD01000092.1:13707-19527 GCA_002469865.1 Alphaproteobacteria bacterium UBA7371
GCTTGGGCTGGAAACACTGACCCTCGCACCCATTGATTTGCGCCTTGTGGCCAAGGACATGCTCACGGATCATGAATGCGCGTGGCTTAATAAATATCATCAACATGTTTGGGACATCTTGCACCCAGACTTGGATGATCACCATGCCTCATGGCTCAAAAAAGCGACCGCAGCGATTTAATCCAGCAAGCGCATAAATTCTTCTTCGCTGAGCAAGGCAACCCCAAGATCTGCTGCCTTTTTTGCTTTGGAACCAGGGTCTGCACCGGCAACAACATAATCAGTCTTTGCCGAAACCGAACCAGAAACCTTCGCACCTGCCTGTTCAGCACGGGCTTTTGCCTCACCTCGGGACATGTTGGCCAATGTGCCGGTGAATACCATGATTTTGTTTTCAAGCTTCCCGCCCATGATGGGTTTGGGCAACTCAGCTTCAATATGCAATTGGGCCGCAAGGTCTTCCATCATGCTCCTGGTGCGCGGATCCTCCAAAAAGCCCCATACAGATCCTGCCATTGCCCCACCAACACCATCGACCTCCATCAAAACCTGCTTAAGATTTCCAAGGTGGTGGGCATCAATAAGGCTCTTCATGCTTGGAAATATGCGCGCCAAAAGACGTGCATTGGTGGTGCCCAAATGCCTGATCCCAAGCCCCACCAAAAACCGAGTGAAGCTGATGGTTCGCCTGGACTCAATGGCCCCATAGAGATTTTCGGCTGATTGGCGTCCAAAACCATCCCAGGTCATGAGCGGTGCAAATTCCCCCTGCTCTTCGCGCAACCTTAGGGTGAAGATGTCCGCCGGTTGATCAATAAGGCCGCGCTCCATGAACAAATCTATTTGTTTGGGGCCCAACCCCTCAATGTCAAAAGCCTCCCGGGACACCAAATGGATAAGCCGTTCTCTTTTTTGATGCGGGCAAGCCAAGCCCCCAGAACAACGTTGAACGGCATCTTTTTTGCCGGTTTTTTCATCAAATTCCGCCACAATCTTGCTGGCCAGCGGGCATGGGCAGATTTTGGGGAAGTGATAAGGCAAGGCATCTGGCTGGCGTTTTTCTGAGACCACAGAAACCAATTGCGGAATCACGTCCCCGGCCCGTTGCACCACCACATGGTCACCAACCCGGAAGTCCTTACGTTGGATTTCCTCTTCGTTATGAAGCGTCGCCCTGGATACCATCACCCCACCCACATTAACCGGCACCAGCTCGGCGACGGGCGTGAGGGCCCCGGTGCGGCCCACTTGAATAATGATGTTCGTTAAAATGGTGGTTGCGGTTTCTGCAGGGAATTTATGGGCAATGGCCCAGCGCGGTGAGCGTGCCACAAAGCCAAGACGCTGACGCAATGCACCGTCATCCACCTTATAGACGACACCATCAATATCATGGGGCAATTCCGCCCGGCTCAAGCCCCGCTTTTGGTACCAAGCGATCAACGCATCCGCGCCAGTAAGTCTTGCGGTGTCAGGATTGATGGCAAACCCAAGGCGGGCCAAGTCCTGCAATTGGTCAAACTGACTTACGTCATCCCCCTGGGGGCCGGCCACACCATAGGCAAAAAAGCTTAAGGCCCTCGATTGCGCCAGTTGTTCATCCAATTGGCGAAGTGAGCCTGCAGCAGCATTTCGGGGGTTTGCAAAAGTCGGCTTATTTTCAGCGACTTGTTGCAGGTTCAGCGCGGCAAAATCACCCTTTGCCATGTATATTTCCCCGCGAACTTCCATCCCCCCTTGATGATCGATCTGCAAAGGCAAGCCCGAAACATTTTGAATATTTCGGGTGACATCCTCACCAGTATGGCCGTCACCCCTTGTGGCTGCGCAAATCAGTTTACCATTACGAAAACGCAAGGAAATTGAAAGCCCATCAATCTTGGGCTCACAACAAAAAGTGATCGGGTCACTGATTTGCAAGAAACGTTGGATGCGTCGCTCAAACTCTCGGACATCCTCGTCATCAAAGGCATTATCCAACGAGAGCATGGGGTAATCATGAGCAACTTTTTCAAAGCCAACCTTGGGTTTGGCACCCACCGCCACCCCAACTTCATCTGCAAGCGCTGCAGGATGTGCATCGCCCAGGCTTTTGAGGCGGCGTCGTAATTTATCATATTCTGCATCGGTAATGATTGGGGCATCTTGACCATGGTAACGCTCATCATGAAGCGCAATTTCTGCAGCCAGCCACAACCCCTCCTCCGACGCTTCTTGTGGGGAAAGAGCCTTGGCAGGTCGGTCGAAGGTCTTTGGGAATCTGGGGCTCATGACAACAGGCTCATAGCCGCCTTTCGCGCTTCATCGGTGACCATGTCACCGGCCAGCATGCGGGCAATCTCCTCTTGCCGCTCAGCATCATCCAATAGGCGTAATTGGGAAAAAGTAACGCCGTCGCGGTCACCCTTTTCCACCAAAAAATGCCTTGCCCCCTTGGCAGCCACCTGGGGGGAATGGGTCACCAAGATTACCTGGCCATGTTGGCCAAGCGCTTCCAATCTTGTGCCCACAGCTGCCGCTGTCTGGCCACCGATGCCTTGGTCCACCTCATCAAACAATTGCACCGGAATGTTACGCTTGGCGCCTAGGGCCACCCTGAGGGCCAGCAAAAACCTGCTTTGCTCGCCACCCGAGGCCACCTCATGGAACGGGGCCAGCGCCTGGCCCTTATTCATGGCCGCCAGAAACGTGACTTGATCATGACCATGGCTGGCAGGTTGGGGTAGTTGCTCCAAGGCCACTTCAAAACGGGCTCGTTCCAATTTTAGGCCGGCAAATTCATTCATGATTTCGTCAGCAAGCCGCCTGGCAGCTTCTTGCCGGACCTTTGTCAAACGGGCTGCAACCTCATCAAATAAAACCCGCTTTTGATAAATGGCTGTTTCTGCCGCCTGAAGTTTTTCTTCCATGGATGACAGATGTTCCATGCGCTTGGCCAAAGACTCATGATGATGATGAAGGTTGCTCGCCGGCATGCGGTGTTTTCGGGCAAGTTCTCTTAGGGCAAACAGGCGCTCTTCTATCCGCTCCAATGCAGCTTGGTCACCACCAAAACCACCAAGAGCATCCTCAATTTGCCCAGCAGCCTCACGGGAATATTCCAGGGCTTGATCCATGAGGCCTTCAAGGCTTGCCAGCTGCTCGGGCAATTGGTCATTGATGCGGCCAAGGATACGGCTTGCATCAATGATGCGCTCCTCTGCACCCCCATCACCTGACAATGAGAGGCGCATATGTTCCAGATCTTGGACAAGCTTGGAGAATTTGACCATCTCCTGTCGCTTTCCTGCAAGCTCTTCTTCTTCGCCTGGCAAAGGTGCCATGCGATCAAATTCTTCCAGGGCCAATGCCAATTCTTCGCGCTGACCTAAATCCGTCCTTATCAAAGCCTCAAGCTCTTCTTTATGGGCGATTTCTTTCGCCCAGGCTGCATGGCTTTCGCTGACATCCAAAAGCAACGCATTATTGCCTGCAAATTCATCGAGGGCCTGACGTTGCCAGGAACGCCTGGCAAGGCGTCCAACCTCACCTTGGCCATGAATTTCCACCAGCCGCTCGCGAAGATGATGAAGCAATTGTTGCGACACCGGTGCATCTTGCACAAAGGCACGGCTGCGACCCTCTCTTGGAACCACCCGGCGGAGGATCAACACATCATCTTCCAGAGGGATGCCGCTTTGAGAACATAATGGAGCCAACTCCTCCATCAGATCATCATCCAACAAAAATTCAGCAGTAATGATGGCTTCATCGGCACCGACCCGAACCGATTTTGGGTCGGATTTGTCACCCAAGCATAGGCCCAATGCGTCCAACAAAATAGATTTGCCAGCGCCCGTTTCACCAGAAAGCACATTCAGGCCAGGCCCAAAATAAACTTCCTGGCGTTCAATGAGAACAAAGTTGCTGATATGGAGGGCGGCCAGCATCCCAATCAGGCCTCACAGGCCGAGATATTCGGAGATACTGCCCACAAAGCCCTTAGGTGGCTTAATATCCCCATCAAGCAATCTGTAAGCCTTCTCATACCAAACAGTATCTGCCCCATTATAGGCTAGAATTGCGGCAACGCGGCGGGCCTCATCCACAAGCCCAATGGCTGCATAACATTCCACCAATCTGTAAAGCGCCTCGGGCGTATGGGATGCTGTTTCATAACGGCGGATCACTTCATTAAAGCGACCGATTGCGGCACCATAATAATTACGTTCCAGATAATAACGCCCCACCTCCATCTCGCGGCCTGCCAAATGGTCCAAGACAAGATCACGTTTCAGTTTGGCATCAAGGGCATAATCAGAATTGGGGTGTCGGGCCATGATCGTGTTGAATATTTTCAACGCCTCGGCCGTGGAGCCTTGGTCACGATCAACATCTTCAACCTGGTCATAATAGGACATGCCCATCAAATACAGGGCATAAGGAGCGTCGCTGGCGCCAGGATATAGCTGCAAATAACGTTCGGTATCGGCAATGGTGCGGGCATAATTTTGGGCTTTGTATGCCGCATGGGCGGCCATCAATATCGACCGTCTTGCCCAGCTTGAGTAAGGATGCTGCCGCTCCACCTCAGCAAACAACTCCACTGCCTCCTTATGCTGCCCAGCCACATCTGACGCGAGTGCTTTGTTGTAAAGGAGATCCACCGGCTCCTCGGCAATGAAAACTTGTTCATCATCAGATGCGCATGCACCCAAGGTAAGCAACATCAACATGATGAGAAACTGGCTGGAGCGTGCCATGGTAAAACCTTTTGAAAAAGAAACCTCTATAGGGTTCTAACCAACCATCCTCGATTGGCCAAGCGGCTCACATCGCTAGCGCAGAAATTCCTTGGGCCAAATTTGGGCTTGGTGCCGAATATTGCACCAATTGCATGGCACCGTCGGTTGCAAAGGCCTTGCGCAACAATTTGTTGTTCAATTCATGACCTGCGCGCAAACCGGTATATTTGCCACGGATAGGCGCACCGGCCAAGGCCAAGTCCCCAATGGCATCAAGAACTTTATGGCGCACAAATTCATCGTCAAAACGGAGTCCGCCTTCATTAACCACGCCTTGGTCATCCACCACCACTGCATTATCCAGCGAACCACCAAGGGCAAGGTTATGGTTGCGCATCATTTCAACGTCCCGCATCAACCCAAAGGTACGGGCGGGCATGACCAGCTCTTCCAAATTGTCAAACTCATTAACCTGCACCATTTGCGTGCCAATGGGCGTGTCGTCGTAAACAATCGTAAAATCAAGCGCAAAAAACGGATGGGGCTGCAACGCCGCATAGCGCTCACCATCACGGATTTCCACAAGATGCTTGACCACCCACTGGCGGGCCACGGCATTAAGATGAACCGTGCCTGACCGATGGATAGCCTCCACAAAAGGTGCGGCCGATCCATCCATGATGGGGACTTCTTCTTGGGGCATCACCACATCAAGGTTATCAATCCCACAGACATGAATGGCCGCCATCAAATGTTCCACGGTGCGCACTTGAGCACGCGCACCATTGGGGGCGCCGTTATCCAAGGTGGTGCAAAGATTTGTGTCAGACACATAATCAAATGACGCTTGCACATGCGCATCATCTTGACCATCGCGCGAACGCACAAAGCGAATACCTGTTCCAGGTGCTGCCGGCTTGAGGGTTAGGCTAGCAGCCTCCCCACGGTGAAGGCCAATGCCGTGCAATGTTGTTGTGTTACCAATGGTTGTTTGAAGGCGCATGGATCAGAAACATTTCCAAAGAAATTTGAAGTGTTATGTTCATAACCGGGATGGGCATGATTTGAACATGACGCTTATGTAACGTTTTGTAAC
>DKOD01000150.1:0-1179 GCA_002469865.1 Alphaproteobacteria bacterium UBA7371
ATAGGATTGCACCATGATTATGCTGAAGGACAAGGCCCTGGTTGCCTTATTTGGGCTGATTACCGTCATGCCTCTCGCGCCACAGGCGTCCACAACAGATATTCCGACATTGGTTGAACATGACATCATATTGCTTGGGGAACGGCATGATCATCCTGATCATCATGAAAACCAGGCCAAATGGCTGGATCGTATCGCCAGTGCCGGAAAAACGTCCGTGGTTATGGAGATGGTCAGCATGCAGCAACTGGCTCAGCTGGGGGACAAACCACAAAGCAGCAACGCCTGGAAAGAGGCGCTCAATTGGGACGAGCAAGGCTGGCCAGATTTTGATCTCTACAGGCCTATTTTTGATGTGGTGACGAAACATAACCTGACAATTCTTGCCGGAACCATGTCCATCAGACCAGGCACAGCCTTGGGCAAAAGGCTTGAAGTCATGCAACAACTGGCAGGCCAACCTCCGCAAATCCCAGACCAGATCAAAACGCAACTAGCCGAAGATGTGCGCGTGGGTCATTGCAATCTTTTGCCAGAAGAAATGATCGCCCCCATGGTGGAAATCCAGTGGTTTAAAGATGCTTTTATGGCCAAACAACTAACCGACAGCCTGGCCAATGCGACAAGGGCCGTGTTAATTGCCGGGAATGGCCATACCCAGGGTGATACCGGTGTTCCTATTCACTTGCGTGACGCCAAATTATCTGTCCTCGCGATTGTGCAACAAGAAGGCGATCAACAGGGCTATGGTGGCGAAGATGACACCATTATCATCACCCGCGAAATCCCCATGGATGACCCTTGCAAATCATTGCAGGAACGATTTGGAAAAAAGCAGAATTAAATGGAACGTGATAATTTCCAACCACACCGGCCAGTGCGCCCATCAAAAAGTGAGGGCGGACAAAACTTCAATTTGGTGACCAGCTACCAACCTGCCGGCGACCAACCCCATGCCATCCAGGAACTTTTGGACAACATTCAGCGTGGAGAACGTGATCAAGTTTTGCTGGGCGTCACAGGCTCAGGCAAAACTTTTACCATGGCGCAGGTCATCCAAAAGGTTCAACGCCCCGCCCTCATCCTTGCCCATAACAAAACCTTGGCGGCGCAACTTTATGCCGAATTCAAAAGCTTTTTCCCCCATAATGCGGTGGAATATTTTGTTTCTTATTATGA
>DKOD01000150.1:1503-2612 GCA_002469865.1 Alphaproteobacteria bacterium UBA7371
TATGATTATTATCAGCCAGAAGCCTATGTTCCACGCACCGACACCTATGTGGCCAAAGAATCCAGCATCAATGAACAGATTGACCGCATGAGGCATTCGGCAACCCGCGCAGTTCTTGAACGTGATGACGTGATCATTGTCGCTTCAGTCTCATGCATTTATGGTATTGGCTCGGTAGAGACCTACACCGCCATGACCCTGGACATCATGAAGGGATTGTCCACCGACCGCGATGAACTTTTGCGGTCATTTGTGAACCTACAATACAGCCGTAATGATATATCCTTCCAGCGTGGTAGCTTTCGTGTCCGGGGCGACAATATCGAGATTTGGCCCGCACATTTGGAAGATGGTGCTTGGCGAATATCCCTATTTGGGGATGAAGTGGATGATATTGCCCAATTTGACCCGCTAACAGGCAAAACAGACCACCGAATGGACCGCATTAGGATCTATGCCAACTCCCATTACGTGACCCCACGCCCAACGCTTGCAAAGGCTGTGAAGCAGATACGCAATGATTTGAAGGCACGTCTTCGGGAATTGGAAGATCAGGGTCGTCTTGTTGAGGCCCAAAGGCTTGAACAGCGGACCAATTATGACATCGAAATGATGGAGGCCACCGGGTCTTGTGCTGGTATTGAAAATTACAGCCGTTACCTTACCGGCCGCGCCCCCGGCGAACCGCCACCCACCATGTTCGAATATCTTCCCGATGACGCATTGGTTTTTGTTGATGAGAGCCATGCAACCATCCCCCAAATTGGTGGCATGTATCGTGGTGACTATAGCCGCAAATTAACACTTTCTGAGCATGGTTTCCGCTTGCCCTCATGTGCGGACAACCGACCATTAAAATTTGAAGAATGGGATGCCATGCGGCCTAACAGCATCTATGTCTCAGCAACACCTGGAAATTGGGAATTACAGCAAACTGGGGGCGTATTCACCGAGCAAGTTATCCGGCCGACGGGCCTTGTTGATCCAGAAGTGCTGATCAGGCCGGTTGCCAACCAAGTGGATGACCTCATCGCTGAATGTCGGGACATCGCGGAACAAGAGGGGCGCGTTTTGGTCACCACATTGACCAAAAAAATGGCTGAAGATTT
>DKOD01000150.1:3001-4480 GCA_002469865.1 Alphaproteobacteria bacterium UBA7371
CTAGAACGCATTGAAATAATTCGCGACTTACGCCTTGGCGCCTTTGATGTCCTTATTGGTATCAACCTATTGCGTGAAGGTCTCGACATTCCAGAATGTCGCTTGGTGGCCATTCTTGATGCCGATAAAGAAGGTTTCTTACGTTCAGAAACCAGCCTCATCCAAACCATTGGCCGGGCGGCAAGACATGTTGAGGGCCGAGCCATCCTTTATGCCGACAAAATAACCGGCTCCATGGAGCGAGCTTTGGCAGAAAGCAACAGGCGAAAAGAAAAACAACTCGCCCATAACAAGCTTCATGGAATAACCCCCGCAAGCGTGGTGCGCAGCATCGAAAACATCCTGGAACAGGATGAAAAAACACCCATGAAAAAAGGCGGCAGACGCGGCATGCGTGGCAAGCAGCCAAAGGTGGGGGACAACTTGGCATCCCATCTTGAAAACCTACAAAACCAGATGCGCGAGGCTGCGGCCGATTTGGAATTTGAAAAAGCCGCCAAAATCCGTGACGAAATCAAAAAGCTTCAGGCCGATGAGCTGGGATTGCCCGCCACATAAAGGGACAAGCGCAAGCCAATGGCTGTAAAGACAAAGCCCACCAAATGAAACAATTCCAACGGTTCATTAATGATCAACACCGCCAAAAGTGCAGTGGCCACGGGGATATAATAAAAAAACATGCCCGCCCTGTTGGGGCCTAGGGTCTCCACACCTCTGGTGAAGAAAAGATAGGCCAAAATCGCTGGACCTATGATAACATAGATGATGCCAATGGAGGATTCCACGGTGATGTTTGGACGCAAACCCTGTGCATATTCCCATATAAAAAACGGCAGTAATTCAATCGTCCCAATCACAAATACTACCGCCAAGAACGACCATTGATGAACCTTAGGTTTCAGGCGCAAGGCGACTGCAAAAATAGAATAAAGAAGAACAGCGGTAAGCATGATCAGGTCACCAATATTGACTTCTAGGTCCAAAAGGATGGCTGGGTTTCCTTGGGAAAGGATGACGATCACGCCAAATGTTGCAAGAGCCATGCCCACAAATTGAATAGGTCGTGCCCGCACACCAAAAAACAAAATATCCAACACCAGAATAGATATCGGCATCATAACCTGGATCAAGCCCACATTAATGGCGGTGGTATGTTGAAGGGCCATATATTGAAGCGTGTTAAAAATGCCGATACCGAAAGTTCCCGCCACCAACAAAACCTTCCAATTCTGCCTGAGAACAGGCCAGTCACGAAGAATGGGGGGACGGATGATGATCATGATCACCAAAAAAGCCATGGACCAACGTATGAATGCCAAGGTGATGGGTGGCAGATCATCACGAAACAACCTGCCAACCACAGCATTGCCAGCCCAAAAAGTCATGGTTGCTGCAAGATACAGGTATGCGAGCGTGGATGAACGTTCGGGCATGGACAATCCTTTGGTGCATGTTGGGAATATTTGAGGCTTGCAGACT
>DKOD01000150.1:4844-8152 GCA_002469865.1 Alphaproteobacteria bacterium UBA7371
ACAAAGCCTATTGGTTCCCACCATGATTTATGATGCTCTTTTTCTGATTTTTGGGTTGGCACTGCTCGCCATGGCTGGCGAAATTCTTGTGCGCGGTGCCGTAGGCTTGGCAAGTATTCTTGGCATGAGCCCAACCATTATTGGGCTTACCGTTGTTTCGTTTGGGACATCGGCACCGGAATTGCTCGTGACGATATCCGCCAATTTGAATGATGCACCAGGCATGGCTCTCGGCAATGTGGTTGGTTCCAATATCGCCAATATTCTGCTGGTTCTTGGCGTGTGTGCCATGATCACCAAATTGCCAAAGCCAGACCCAAGGTTACGTACCGAGACCTTGTTCATGGCAGGCACCAGCTTGCTCTTTGCATTGCTGCTTTTGCTGCATGAAGGCATCAGCCGGCTCGATGGCCTTGCCATGCTGGCCTGCCTTGCTTTGTTTCTGTACCGTTCCGTCATGGTTCCCGATGAAGCACCAGCAACAGACACACAAATCCCCAAAATTGTTGCTTGGAAGGCCATTTCATTGACTGTCATGGGGCTCGTAATGCTGCCCTTGGCAGCTGAGCTATTGGTTTCATCAGCAAGCTCGTTGGCCCGCATGATAGGGATTTCAGAAGCTGTCATCGGCTTATCTATCGTCGCTGTGGGCACTTCCCTGCCGGAACTTGCCGCATCGGTTATGGCCATGTTTAAGGGCGAAAAAGAATTGGCTTTTGGCAATGTTGTGGGATCGAACCTTTTTAATATTGCCTTTATTATCGGGGCGACCTCCATGATCGGCCCATTGGATGCCAGCGGAATGAACTTGCCCATTGATCTTGGTTTTTTCTTGGCAACAACACTTCTTTTGACCTTGCTGGTCTTCAAGCACGTATCTCTTGGACGTCTTTGGGGTCTGGCCATGCTCGGTCTGTATGCCATCTTCATGGCAGTCATCTTTTAATCAGCATGGGGCCAGCAAATGCATGTTATCATCACCGGCGCATCCCGCCGAATAGGTTTTGGTTTGGCACAAATGTTTGCCTCCCAAGGTCATCAGGTTTCGATGCAGGTGCGCTCGCAACCAGAAGATTTTCTTTCCTTTCGCAAAGAACGAGAAAGCCAAACCCATCATGTTGCTTGCGATCTCCTTCATGAAGGAGCTCTTGATAAGCTATATGGGAAATTATGCGAGAAATTTGGGCCTGCAGATTTGTTGATCAACAACGCCTCCAACTTTGAGCCAGACACGGCCGAAGACTTTCACCACGAACAGATGGCGAACCATTTTCGGGTCAATCTTGAGGCTGCCATCACCCTTGCACGGGATATGGCGCAGGACCATGAATTGAATGACAACGCCTCCATCATCAATATTGCCGACCAACGGGTTGAACGTCTGACCCCAAGGTTTTTCACCTACACCTTGGCCAAATCCGCGCTATGGACAGCGACCATCACCATGGCCCAACAATTTGCACCCAACATTCGGGTTAATGCCATTGGCCCAGGTCCAACCATGGTGAACAAGCGCCAGGCGAAGGAAGATTTCACAGCCCAAGTTGAAGCACTCCCCCTCAAAAGGGTTGTTTCGGTGGAAGAAATCTATTCAACTGCTTGCTTTCTTGCAGATAATCCCTGCATTACCGGTCAAATTGTGCATGTCGACAGCGGTCAGCATTTGGCCTGGGAAACCCCTGATGTGCTCAATGCCAATGAGTAACAATTAAGGCCCTGCACCATGTCCATTACAAGTATTTTGCCAATCGATGATGCGCGCCCACAGGTGGCTTCAGACCACCCCAGACGTATGGTGATCAAAAATGCTTGCTTTGATTGTTCCATCGGCGTTTACCCCGAAGAAATTGGCATTCCTCAACCTGTGCGATTGAACCTCTCCATGGATACCGCTGATATCCCACCACGGCTTGACGATTTGTCTGAAGTTGTTTGCTATGATCGGATCATGTCCGATATCCGAGCCCGTATGACGAAGGGGCACACCAATTTAATTGAGAGCCTGCTGGAAGAAATTTGTGCCATTTGCTTGCGTCACGATGGCGTCTTGCGGGTGACGGCCATGCTTGAAAAACTTCAACCAATTGCCGAGGCTGAGTCGGTTGCTATTGAAATCACAAGACAAAAAACAAACGCCGGATAAATGCTCATGTTGTTGCATCCTTCCAGCATTTGTGCACAAGCGAAAAAAACAACCCCAGACGATGACATTGTCAAGCTTGTTATACAACAAACTGCGGCAAAAGTGGTGTTGACTTCAAAAAACACATTAATTTCAAATGGTTAATATTTTGCCTATTTTTTGTGCAATTTGTTTGAGGCCTTAGTGTTACAACATGATGACAAGATATTCTGTTGCTTGCCCACAAGGTTATCCACAAATTCCGTGGATATGTTTTGTGCACTGATTGCGTGACCAAAAATGAAACAACAAGGCATTGAAGTAATACGTTCCTTTGTCACTGGGCTTCCAAAAACCCCCGGTGTCTACCGTATGTATGGTCCCGACGGTGCGTCTTTATATGTGGGCAAGGCGCGCAACCTTTTTAATAGGGTCCAACATTACGCACGGGGCACGGGCCATAATAACCGCATCGCAACCATGATCAGCCTGACATGCACGATGGAATTTTCTGTGACCCACACAGAGACCGAGGCCCTTTTGTTGGAAGCCAACCTCATCAAAAAATTGCGGCCGCGTTTCAATGTGCTTCTTCGGGATGACAAATCTTTTCCCTATGTGTTGATTGCCGAGGGACATGATTTTCCTCAACTGTCAAAACATCGCGGGGCCAAAAAACAAAAAGGTGATTACTTTGGTCCCTTTGCATCAGCAGGTTCGGTGAACAAAACCATCGACACGTTACAAAAAGCATTCATGATCAGAACCTGTAATGACAGCGTGTTCAACAACAGAACAAGGCCGTGCCTTCTTCATCAAATTCACCGTTGCTGTGCCCCTTGTGTTGGTAAGGTCAGCAGAGATGATTACGATGACCTTTTGTCCCAAACCCGCAAGTTTTTTTCTGGCGAGAGCCGAGATTTGCAAGACCAATTGGCCCAACGGATGGAGGAAGCAGCTGCCGATTTACGCTTTGAAGAGGCCGCAAGGTTAAGGGATCGGATTAAAGCGCTCACGATTTTGCAAAGCCAGCAAGATATTAATCCTGGTGACATGCCCAATGCAGACATGTTTGCCCTGGCCAGGGATGGCGGGAAAGCATGCGTGCATGCAACTTTTATTCGCGCTGGCCAAAATTTTGGCGACAAAAGTTATTTCCCCCGCATTGATCAAAATGATGAAGATG
>DKOD01000150.1:8481-12498 GCA_002469865.1 Alphaproteobacteria bacterium UBA7371
GGACATCCTGGAGGCATTCATTGCCCAATTCTACGATCAACGCCCGGCACCGGCCGTGGTGCTTATCTCACATCCATGCAGAAATCACCTGCTTTTGGGAGAAGCTCTTAGCACAGCTAATGACCATAAAGTCACAATCCACCTGCCCCAGCGTGGCAGAAAAGTAGATCTTATCCGGCATGGCGTGGAAAATGCCCAAACCATGCTTGCTAGAAATCTGGCAGAACGTGAGGCCCAGGAAGATATTTTGCGTCGCCTGGGGGAGCATTTTGGGCTGGATGAACCACCCCAACGCATCGAAATTTATGACAACAGCCATAACCAAGGAAGCAAACCGGTGGGCGTCATGGTTGTCGCAGGGTCATCCGGTTTCGAAAAATCCCAATATAGGAAGTACAACATGGATGATGCCAGCATCCCTGCTGGCGATGATTATGGAATGATGCGGCATATGTTTTCACGGAGATTTGGGCGACTTGCGCGCGGTGATCATGGAGCTTCACCACGCCCTGACCTTGTGCTTGTGGATGGTGGCAAAGGACAATTATCCGCTTGCCTGGGCATGCTGGAGGAGCTTGGCCTCACGGATATTTTTTGTGTTGGTGTTGCCAAGGGCCCAGACAGGGATGCCGGACGAGAACAAATTTTTGTTCCTGGAACACCATCTTACATTCTCAAACCCAATGACCCAGTCTCCTATTTTATCCAGCGCCTTCGAGATGAAGCCCACCGTTTTGCCATCGGCAGCCATCGTGCCAGACGCGCCCGTGACATCCAGTCCAACCCGTTGGATTTGGTAGAAGGGATCGGGCCTGCGCGGAAAAAAGCCTTGCTCACCCATTTTGGTTCGGCAAAGGCTGTTGGCCGCGCTGGCATTAATGACCTTCTGAAGGTTGAGGGAATTTCGCGACAGGTGGCCCAAAAATTGTATGATTATTTTCATGAAACATAAATCCATCCCCAATATCCTCACCATTCTCAGGGTGCTGGCTAGCCCTGTCTGCGCCTTGCTTTGGGCGGAAGGCATCCATGTCACCTCCCTTAGTTTGATGGTGGTTATTTCCCTATCCGACGGGCTTGATGGTTATTTGGCAAGAAGGCTTGATGCCCAGAGTAGGCTTGGCCGAATCCTTGATCCGGTGGCGGATAAAGTCCTGGTCGCCTGCATGCTCGTGGCCTTGGCACATGGCCTGGAAAGCAGCCTCTTTGTGGTCATGGCTGGTTTGATTTTGTTGCGGGAGTTTTTGGTGGGCGCCATGCGGGAGGATGCCGCCGGTAGCATCGTCATCCATGTAAGCATAATGGCAAAATGGAAAACGGCCCTTCAATTGATTGCCATCATTGCCACCATGTTTCTGGCCATGCTCAACATGATGAACAACGTCATCTTATTGTTGATTTGGGTACCAATTGTCGCGATTACTTGGTCGTCAGCGCTTGGTTACATTCAAGCTTGGCGGCATGGGGTCAAGGAGCAGCAATAATGTTGGTTTGTTATTTTGGCGCATTGCGCGAACGTCTTGGTATCAAAAGCGAAGAAATCACCGATTTATCTGGTTGCCATACTGCCGGCGACATCCTTACCAAGCTTTCGGCCAAAAGCGAGCGACATCATCAAGCTTTTTCATCAATAGGCAACATCTGCGTGGCGGTTGATCAAGAACATGCAAGCTTAGAAAGTCCCCTTGATGGGGCAGAGGAAATTGCATTCTTTCCACCGGTGACCGGCGGTTAACATGGCCATCATAGATGTTACTGATGAACCTATCATGGCCGGACAGACCTATGAGGATTTCTGCCGAGATAATCATGCTGCAGGTGGCATCTCCATGTTTGTTGGGCGGGTGCGTGGAGGAGCTACCGATATTCTTGAACTGGAACATTATCCAGGCATGACAGAAAAAGCATTAAAGGAAATATCTGAGCGAGCAACCAAACGGTTCCAACTCATCGATATTGTCATTCGCCACCGTATTGGCGCCATGAAGTCAGGGGAAGATATCGTGCTGGTTTTAGCCGCCGCACCCCACCGCCATGACGCCATTCATGCTGTCGATTATGTCATGGATTTTCTCAAAACGGCAGCGCCATTTTGGAAGCGACTTACCATTAATGGCGTCAGCAGTTGGGTGGATGCACGCGAAAGCGACCAACAGGCGGCCGAGCGCTGGGGCTAAGCACGCACCAATGCATCATAGGCCGTCAACAGGGCCCTGATTTCATCGCTGACCACAAATTCATGCTCATCAATAAGGGCCACTGGGGTTACCTCTGCGGCGCTACCGGTAATGAAACATCCATGAAAGTCAGCAATTTCCTCTGGCTTAATATGGCGCTCAATGACCTCCAACCCATGATCCTTGGCCAATTGCATCACCGTTTGCCTGGTGATCCCATTTAAAAAACAATCTGGGGTTGGGGTGTGGAGGGTCTTGCCATCTTGAAAGAAAACATTCGCCCCGGTGGCTTCCGCCACGTAACCCCGATAGTCATGCATCAGGGCATCATCAAACCCCTGAGCTTCCGCCTCATGTTTTGAAAGCGTGCAAATCATGTAGAGACCGGCAGCCTTGGCATGGCATGGAATGGTGTCTGGAGAGGGGCGCTTCCATCGTGATGTTTGCAACTTAATACCCTTAAGCCGTGCCTCCAGCGGGAAATAGCTTGGCCATGCCCAAATGGCACAGGCCATGTGGGTCTTGGTAGCTTGGGCAGAGATCCCCATCTGGTCCGACCCTCTCCAAGCAACCACCCTGACATAAGCGTCATCAAGACCCTGAATATCTGCTGTTTCACGCTTGATCTGCTCAAGTTCATCAACAGAATATGGCATATCCATGCCAAGCATCTGTGCTGAACCGACAAGACGTTGTGAATGGGCGCGGCTTTGAAAGATCTTCCCGTTATAAATACGCTCACCTTCAAACACCACCGAGCCATAATGAAGACCGTGGCTGAGCACATGAATATGTGCATCTGACCAGTCAACAATATCCCCATCCATCCAAATTTTGCCCTGAAGCTGATCAAATGGAACCAGTGCCATGATATCCCCTTACCACCAACTTTGTGGTGTTGTTTAAGTCACGCTTGAATAGTCCCTTGAATATCATTGCAAAGAAATTTAAGTCAATTGGGCTGACTTATTTACCAATTCACCTTGAGAAGGCCATGGCCCACACAAACAAAGCCCCCAAGATGATCAAAAAAACCGACGATATCCGCCAGGATATTGAACTGATGTTTTTTGCATATCGGGCATTCACAAGGGATGCGGACTTATTATTGGGCGAATTGGGGCTTGGCCGCGCGCATCATCGCGTTCTCCATTTTGTCCATTCAAGGCCAGGCATGTTTGTTGGGGAATTGTTGGCCATCTTATCGATCTCCAAGCAATCCTTGAACCGTGTCATGCGAGAATTGCAAGCCAAGCAACTCATTAGCAATGATATTGACCCGGAAGATCGCCGCCGCAGACGGCTGCATCTGACCCAGAATGGTACCATGCTTGCCGAGGAATTGTTGCGTCTTCAACGGGAACGTTTTGTTCGCGCTTACCGCTCCATGACCCCTGACATGGTGCGGGCTTGGCGCCGTGTTCTTGAAGCCATGCTCGATGAGGATGAACGCGAACATATATTGGATGTGGTTGGGCGTCGGGTGTTCTCATGAACAGAAGCTTGCTCGTTATTGACGATGACCAGCGACTTGGCCAGCTTTTACAAGAATTTTTGGGTCGGGAAGGCTATCGCGTGCTTACCGCCAACAGCGCTGAAATGGCCTTGGAAATTGACGTTAAGGTGGATGGCCTTGTTTTGGACGTGATGATGCCTGGAATGACCGGCATTGAACTCACCAAAATGGTGCGCGACAACAAAACAGTCTTTGCCCCCCAAATCCCCATCATTCTTTTGACCGCACGAAGTGAGGTGGATGACCGCATTGTTGGCCTACAAGCAGGAGCCTCTGATTACCTGCCCAAACCATTTGACCCACGAGAATTGCTCCTTCGAATTG
>DKOD01000150.1:12888-25822 GCA_002469865.1 Alphaproteobacteria bacterium UBA7371
ACTGGGGAGGTAATGCGTGACGGTGTCAGGTTGGAATTGTCAGAACGAGAACATTCCATGATGGCAAAGCTGGCCCAAGCCCAAGGTGAACCAGTGTCCCGCGATATCCTCGGGGAAGTCTCTTGGGAGGCTGCGTTAAATTCAAGGGCTGTGGATGTTCAAATCAACAGGCTTCGGCGGCAGGTAGAAATTGATCCTGCCAATCCAAAAATTATTCTGACCCGAAGAAATCGAGGCTATTGTCTGGCCAAGCCCGACCCGGTCAGTTAACTTTGAGACATCACGTGAAAAGGGGGCCTACTGAGAACCCTCAGCATAAGGTGAGGATCAATGACCACTGCCTTGGTTACCCATGCCGCTTGCCTCAAGCACCTCACCCCAGAGGGGCATCCTGAATGCGTTGCCCGGCTGGAACACGTGCTTGAAGCGCTATCATTAAAAAAATTTGATCGCCTGGACCGCAAAGAAGCAACAATCGCCCAGATAGGTGAGGTTATGTTGGCCCATCCTGGATCTTATGTTCAAAATATTTTGAACAAAGTTCCCCAGACTGGTTTTGCCGCCATTGATGACGACAGCTTCTTGTCTCCTGGAAGTGGTGACGCAGCACTTTACGCTGCCGGCGCCGTTATTACCGCAATCGACGCCATCATGGCCGGGGATGTTGATAATGCATTTTGTGCCATTAGGCCCCCTGGCCACCATGCCGAACCCAATAAGGCCATGGGTTTTTGTTTCTTCAACAATATTGCAGTTGGTGCGCATCATGCACGAATGGTCCATGGACTAAATCGCATCGCGGTGGTGGATTTTGATGTCCATCATGGCAATGGCACCCAAGCAATTTTTGAAGCTGAGAGCACCCTTTTTTATGCGTCCAGCCATCAATTCCCTCTATATCCCGGAACTGGCCATCCCAGTGAACGCGGCATGAATAACAATATCGTGAATATTGGCCTTCCCCCTGCATCTGGCTCTGGGTTGTTTCGTGATGCCATTCATCGGATCATCGATCAGCTGCAACGTTTTCAACCTGAAATGCTGATGATTTCCGCTGGCTTCGATGGCCACCGAAAAGACCCCCTTGCAGGCCTTTTGCTCGATGAAGAAGACTTTCATTGGGCCACCATGCAATTGGCTATATTTGCAAAGGATGCGTGCCACCACCGCGTTGTCTCCGCCTTGGAAGGTGGTTATGAACTAGAGGCGCTGGCAGCGTCGACGGCGGCGCATGTTGAGGCATTAATGGATGCAGCTGCGTGAGGAAACCATGAGTGATAATGAAACTTCTTTTGAAACGGCCATGGCCGAGCTTGAGGGCTTGGTGGAAAAACTGGAAGATTCCTCCACAAGTCTTGATGAAGCAGTAAAATTATATGAGCGTGGCCAGGAATTGCGCAAAATTTGTCAAGAACGGCTGCAGGCAGCCCAAGATCGGATTGATGCAGTGATATCTGACGGCGAAGGCCCCATCACTTCAGAACCTTTCCATGCAGACTGAAGCATCTTTGCAAGATCAACTCCATGATTTTTGTGGGGTCTTTAACGATCATTTGCGTGCGCTCGCACCCCATGGCCCTTCCCAGCGTTTGAATGATGCTATCGCATATGCTCTTGAAGGTGGTGGCAAAAGATTGCGTCCCTTTCTCACCATGGTCATCGCCCGGCATCATGGCGCCCATGAAAGCACCATGATGGCAGCCGGTTTGGCGCTTGAGCTTATCCATACCTACTCCCTTATTCATGACGATTTGCCTGCCATGGATGATGATGACCTCCGGCGCGGCAGGCCAACACTCCATCGACAGTTTGATGAGGCAACAGCAATTCTTGCCGGTGACGCCATGCAATCCATGGCGTTTTCGGTCTTGGCCAATGAGCCAACGGCCGACCCAAGCATGCGCATGAAAATGGTGGCAGAGCTATCCCGTGCCTCAGGTCCCGAGGGCATTTGCGCTGGACAAGACTTGGATCTCGCGGGGCTTAGCAATGCCCGGAACCATCAAGATGTTCTGGCTATTGCCAAACATAAGACCGCCGCCATGTTTCGTGCCTCTTGCATTTTGGGGGGGCTTGCAGCTGGGCTTGCTGGCCCCATTTTGGATCAGTATGGCGCGTTTGGTGAAAGCCTAGGCATTCTTTTCCAATTGCGTGATGATATGCTTGATGAGACCGGGGATGAGGAAAAGATGGGCAAAAAAGCAGGCAAGGATCGAGATGCCGGCAAGGCCACCATCTGGTCGGTTGATGACAGCCTGTCATCGAGAGACGTCCTGGATTTGGCCCATCGTGAAACACTTGCGCTTATTGGCCAAATTGACAACAAGCCACCGCTTTTGCAGACAGTCTGCGAGTTCGTTATGGCACGAAGCCACTAAATAGACGTGAAGGATATGGCCGGCATGGCTCCAGAAACCCCTTTGTTGGACCGTATCAAATCCATTTCAGATTTGCGTCTTCTTGAAGATCATGAAGTTATGATCCTTGCCGAAGAAGTGCGCCAAGAGATAATCGATGCGGTTTCCCAGACCGGTGGTCATTTGGGTGCAGGCCTTGGGGTGGTGGAGCTGACCGTGGCCTTACATCATGTGTTCAACACCCCAAAAGACCGGCTTATTTTTGATGTCGGCCACCAGGCTTACCCTCATAAAATCATTACAGGCCGTCGGGACCGGATGCGCACCATTCGCAAAGAAGGTGGTTTGTCAGGATTCACCAAAAGGACGGAAAGCGAATTTGATCCATTTGGGGCAGGCCATTCTTCCACATCGATATCGGCGGGCCTTGGCATGGCCAAAGCGCGGGACCTGCAGGATGGCGATAATCATGTCATATCCGTGATTGGTGACGGGGCCATGAGCGCAGGCCTTGCCTTTGAGGCCCTCAATAATGCTGGCCATGAAAAATCAAAATTGATCGTTATTCTTAATGATAATGACATGTCCATTGCGCCACCCACTGGGGCCATGAGCCATTATTTGGCAAAATTATGGTCGGGCAGGAATTATGGCTATTTCCGCGAAACAGTAAAAAACATTACCAGGAATCTTCCATCTGGCATGGAAATGATGGCCAAACGCTTTGAAGAATACACCAAGGGCATGGCTGTTGGGGGAACCTTATTTGAAGAATTAGGTTTCAACTATTTTGGCCCCATTGACGGCCATGATTTGGCACAATTACTTCCTGTGCTGCGCAACCTTCGCGACACACAAAATGGCCCCGTTTTGCTGCATTGTGTGACCCAAAAAGGAAAAGGATACGCACCGGCAGAAGAGAGTGCTGACCGTTTCCATGGCGTTTCCGCTTTCGACAAAGAAACTGGCAATTCTTTAGCGGGCAAGAAATCAAACAAACCATCCTACACTAAGGTTTTTGCAGAGGAATTGATCCATCAGGCTCAACGGGATCCCAAAATTGTGGCCATCACCGCGGCCATGCCTTCAGGCACTGGCCTTGATTTGTTTGGAAAAGCCTTTCCAGACCGTTGTTTTGATGTGGGCATCGCCGAACAACATGCCGTCACCTTTGCTGCGGGTCTTGCTTCCGAGGGCTTTAGGCCGTTTTGCGCCATTTATTCCACCTTCTTGCAGCGGGCTTATGATCAAATCATTCATGATGTGGCCATCCAAAATTTGCCCGTACGCTTTGCCATCGACCGGGCTGGCCTGGTTGGTGCTGATGGTGCAACCCATGCGGGCAGTTTCGACATTGCCTATCTCAATTGCCTGCCCAACATGGTGGTTATGGCCTCGTCAGATGAGGAGGAATTGCGCCGCATGGTAGCGACCGCCGCAGCTTATGATGATGGTCCCATTGCGTTTCGCTACAACCGTGGGGAAGGCCCAGGCGTGGAGCGCACCGAAGAGGAAGCACCCCTTGTTATTGGTAAGGGTCGGGTCATTCAAAAAGGCGAAAAGCTTGCTGTGGTCAATTTTGGGGGAAGGTTATCCGCCATTCGGGCTGCCGCCGAACAACTCGCTTTGGAAACTGGCCCCATCACCATCATTGATGCACGTTTTGCAAAGCCGCTGGATCAAGAATTGATATTGCAAGCAGCCCGCGATCATGGGGCATTACTTACCGTGGAAGAGGGTTCTTCTGGTGGTTTTGGTGATGCGGTGAATAGGCTTCTGTTGGAACATGGTGTGATGGACCAAGCAGGTCTTGTGCTGCGCAATGCCTATTTCGATGACCGCTATTTGGATCATGCTGCGCCAGAGACACAATTTGGTTGGACGGGTCTCGATGAGGCCGGCTTGAAGGCTCGCATCAGGGAAATCTTGTCCCTGGCATGAAACGCTTGGATCAATTGCTGGTGTTAAAGGGCCTTGCCCCAACCAGATCCAAGGCACAGCAGCTGATCAAACACGGGTTGGTGCGCCTTGCGGATGGGCGCATAGCCAAAAACCCTGGCCTTAAACTTGATGACGGCATCATGCCCTTGGTGGAAGATCATGATCTTGCAAAATATGTCAGCAGGGCTGCGCTAAAATTACTAGGTGCTGTTCATGATTTTGGCATCGATATCGATGACCGCGTTTGCATAGATCTTGGCGCATCTACTGGCGGCTTTAGCCAGGTCCTGTTGGAGCATGGCGCGTCATATATCCATGCCGTGGATGTGGGCCATGGGCAGCTGCATGAAAGCCTCCGGGGCCATGCCAAAATCAACAATCTTGAGCAGACCCACGTGGACAAACTGCGCCAACGAGATCTTTTGCCATCACCTGACCTGCTTACTGCAGATTTATCATTCATCAGCTTGAGGCGTGCGCTGGGCTGTCCTTTGCAAGAATTCTCACAATTGCGCGACCTCATCTTGCTGGTTAAACCGCAATTTGAATTGGGGCCTGGGCGGGTGAATGAACGAGGCGTGGTGAAGGATTTGGAGGCTGGGCCGGAGGCATGCCAATTGGTTGGTGATTATTTGGGCCTGATGGGTTGGACATCCCTGCACCAAACAATGGCCAATCTCCAAGGAAGCGACGGCAACCAAGAATGGGTGATATGGGCCACAAAATGACCAGCACACATATCGTCGGACGACTTACCCACCAAGCTGATGCACGTATTTCTGGGCCAAATGGCAATTATTATTTGCCCGGCCTGCTGGAAGGTGAGCATGTGCAGGTTGATGAACAACAAAGGCCCATCATTTTACACGCATCACCAGATCGCATTCACCCCATATGTGCCGATGCCCAAAGATGCGGTGGTTGTGACCTCCAACATATGAACCAACAGGCCCAAGCATATTTTAAACAACAAGTGGTGGCCCAAGCTTTGCAGCGCCAGATGCTTCCCATTGCCGGCATGGCACCCATCCGCCAGCCACAAATCAAGCAAAGACGACGAGCAAGATGGGCATTAAACCAAGATGGCATGCCATGCATGCATCAAAAAAAAAGCCATGAACTGGTGGCCCCTGAAACATGCCATATTCTCCATCCCAATTTGGAAAATCTCAGAACAAAACTGGCAGATATTCACCAAAAAGCAGGGCTTTCTACCGGCCATCTCAGCGCAACAATATGCGATAACGGCATCCAACTTGACTATGCTCGTGATTGCCAATGCAACTGGAATACCCTGTTGTTGGCACTCAATCCGATTGAGGATATTTGTGCTGTGTATCATGGCCAAAAGAGAAAATCCGGTAACCATGGCATCCTAAGGATTAACGGCCATCACTTTGCCTTACGCCCTGGGGTATTCCTGCAGCCCAATGGCGACGCCGCTAAGATCATGACCCAACTGATCGTTGAAGAAATCAAACAAGGGGAACGTATCTTGGAGCTGTTTTGCGGAACAGGTACCTTCACGGCCTTACTGGCCCATCTGGGCAAAGTAGACGCCTATGAAGGCAACCAGTCTGCGCTGGAAATCTTGACCTCAGCAACACCTGCATTGCCTGGGGTCACCGCACACAAAAGAGATCTGTTCAAACGACCCCTGAAGTCTGGCGAATTGGCATCCTATGATGTGGTGGTGATGGACCCACCCAGGGATGGTGCGCGAAGCCAGGCAGAAGAATTGGCCCGGGCCCCGGTCAACAAAATTGTCTATGTCTCTTGTAACCCTATAAGTTTCGCACGCGATGGGCGGATCCTTCAAGAAGGTGGTTACCAGCTCACCAAAGTGACGCCGGTGGATCAATTCTGGCAAGCCCATCACGTGGAATTGGTGGCTGTATTTTCTCGCTGGTAATCAACGCCGATCAAAAGGCCTGGCAAATTGTCCAACTTGGCCACGTTGCAATAGGGCCATGTCCAGCATCACTGCATGTGCCATGGCTTCAAGAACAGGAACGGCCCTCAAGCCCACGCAAGGGTCATGACGCCCCTTGGTGCGAACCTCAATTTCTTCACCAAACCTATTGATGCTCTTGGTTGGCGTGAGTATGGAAGAAGTCGGCTTTATGGCAACCTCCAAGATGATATCTTGTCCTGTGGACACACCCCCCAAAACACCACCAGCATGATTATCTAAAAAAACAATGCCGTCGCCATCACGCTTCATTTCGTCGGCATTTTGTTCCCCGGTTAACCTAGCAGCATCAACACCTGCCCCGATTTCAACCGATTTCACGGCATTAATGCTCATCATGGCGCCTGCCAAACGCGCATCAAGACGATCGGCCACAGGATCGCCCAACCCCGCAGGCACACCAGAAATTCTCATGGCAAGCTTGGCACCAATGGATGAGCCGGATTTTCTTATGGCGGCGAGATATTCTTCCAATTGCGGAACCATGTCTTGGTCAGCAAAAAAGAAGTCATTGCGATATGGCGCATCAAAATCTCGTTTCTCTGCCTTAATATCTCCAACCGAAACCACCGCAGCCCTAGCCGTGACCGGACCAAGAACATGCTCCAAAAGCTGTTGCGCCACAGCTCCTGCGGCAACCCGGGAAGCTGTTTCGCGCGCCGACGCCCTGCCCCCACCCCGATAATCTCGGATGCCATATTTTGCCCAATAGGTGTAATCGGCATGGCCAGGCCGAAACTGGTTGGCAATTTCGCCATAATCCTTGGACCGTTGGTCGGTATTTTCGATCATAATGCAAATGGGTGTGCCGGTTGTATGTCCCTCAAAAAGGCCTGACAAAATACGCATCCGATCAGCTTCGTCGCGTTGGGTCACAAACTTGTTCTGACCCGGCCTTCGCCGATCAAGACAAGTCTGAATGCGCTCTTCATCAAGAAAGACGCCTGGCGGACAGCCATCAATCACACAACCAATCGCTGGGCCGTGACTTTCACCCCAGGTTGTAAAGCGATAGAGCCGTCCGAAACTATTATGAGACATCGGGGAAAACAGCCTTTTTGTTAAAAATTTGTCGCAACAAAACATTAGAAGGTTCATGCAAACTTACCGTCAAAGGATGTTGGAAACAATGACAAGCATGCTCAGAATTGAAGATGCTCTTGCTATGATAAAAGCTAATGGGACCAAGATTAGCACATAGATCCTGTACCTGATCTTAGCTAAATTGTTGTGGCCACATACCGGCCAATGAAAATATCTGCCCCAGGTTTATGTAACGGTTCAAACATACCACGCACCTCCGTTCTATATTTGAGCCTAATGATCACAACATTGGCAATTATCAAGAGCCCGCGAACAAGAACCATCTTATGGCATTTGCACCAGGGATTGGCATTAACGGGATCATCTTAAAAACAGAAGCAGCATTGCATCATGATGATCATGTGAAAGAGATGGAAATCACCGCATAATGTTGAAGCCACAGGCCAGGCGGTCTTATTCCGCCTGATTTTTTTCAATGGTCATGTCTGGGGCATCCTCAGCCTTCATACCCACCACATGATAGCCACTATCAACATGCAATATCTCGCCCGTCATGCCTGCACCCATGTCAGAGAGCAGATACACCCCAGTTTGACCCACATCTTCAATCGTTACGCAGCGACGCATGGGGGCGTTATATTCGTTCCATTTGAGGATGTAACGGAAGTCACCAATACCCGAAGCTGCCAAGGTCTTGATGGGGCCTGCAGATATAGCATTCACGCGGATGTTGTTGGGTCCCATATCCGCGGCCAGGTAGCGAACTGATGATTCTAATGCCGCCTTCGCCACACCCATGACATTATAGTGGGGCATAACTTTTTCAGCGCCATAATAGGTTAAGGTCAGAATAGAGCCACCGTCATTCATCAAAGGCTCTGCGCGGCGGGCCAAGGCGGTTAAAGAATAACAACTCACATTCATCGAAAGGGCAAAATTTTCATAAGATGTGTCGATATAGCGACCCTTAAGCTCAGACTTATCGGCGTAAGCAATAGCATGGACAAGAAAATCCAACTTACCCCACTTATTTTGAACTTCATCAAAAACCGCATCAATCGAATCATGATCCGTGACATCGCACGGAAGCACCAATGATGAACCAACCGACTCGGCCAATGGACGAACACGCCGTTCCAACGCATCCCCTTGATATGAAAACCCAAGCTCCGCCCCAGCATCTGCGCAGGCTTTTGCAATACCCCAAGCGATCGATCGATCATTGGCAACGCCCATGATCAAGCCTTTTTTGCCCTGCATGATAGATGACTTCATATGTTCAACCCCAAAATTGTGGGCCACCATCAATGGATGGTGGCAAAGCGTCGCAAATGTCTTAGCCAATGCCCAGACGTTTTCCAACAGCAACCGCAAAACTTGCAAAGCCCGGGCACCCACCATAACTCTTACATCACTTTGGTAAACATCTGGCCAGAAGGGCTTTTAAAAGATGGTATTCATCCCACAAGCAGACCCCAGGCAACATGATGCAGCCCAGCTGGACATGACGGAAATTCCCGACACAGACCCCCATGACTTGTTTGCTTTATGGTATGAGCTCGCCAGCGCCAATGAGCCCGCGGATCCCAATGCTTTTACCCTAGCAACACAGGATCAAGATGGGATGCCTGATGCGCGGATCTTGCTGTTTAAGGGCTTTGCAAAAGAGGGCCTCACTTTCTACACCAACAGCCACTCCACCAAGGGCAAGCAAATCGCCAATCAGCCAGTGGCTGCAGCGGTTGTTCACTGGAAATCCATTCTGCGCCAGGTTCGTCTTCGTGGCCCAGTTGTGCAGGTTTCTGATTCAGAAGCAGACATGTATTTCCAAAGCAGGGCGCGCAATTCGCAATTGGGCGCCTGGGCCTCCGACCAATCCCATGGCATCGAAAGCCGCGACCAACTTGAAGCAAAATACCATGACATAGAAAAATATTTTGGCGATGGACCCATCCCACGACCCCCCCATTGGACCGGATTTAGAATAGAGCCGGTCGTCATCGAATTTTGGAAAAATGGTCCATTCAGGCTGCACCACCGCCGAAGATTTTACAAAAATGACCAAATGGGATGGGCCAGCGAGGTCCTATCCCCATGAGCCAACAAGGCTATAACTTGGCCGATGGCAAGCTGCTTAGGTTGGCAACGGGCACCGCCATCCTCGTGGCCAGCACACTCATTATCATCAAAGCCTATGCCTATTATGCCACCGGCTCTGTTTCCATGCTGTCATCCCTTACCGATTCCATGTTGGACGGGATGGCCAGCGTCATCAACCTTTTGGCCATCCGCTTTGCCCTCATGCCGCCCGACCAAAACCATCGTTTCGGTCATGGCAAAGCAGAGGCATTAAGCAGCCTATTCCAATCTGCCCTCATCACCATTTCCGTTATTTATTTGGTGTATGAATCCATTGGCAAATTGCTGTCGCCAGAGGCCGTGACAGCTACCGATGTGGGTGTTTCGGTCATGTTGGTTTCCGTGGTTATGACCTTAGGCCTGGTAACCTTTCAGGGCTGGGTCCATCGCCGCACCAAATCCCTAGCAATTAAGGCCGATGCCGCCCATTACCGCATGGATTTGTTGGTGAATTTGGCCGTGATCGCTGCATTATTGATCGATAGTTATTTCCAATCCATGTACGCAGATCCCATCATCGCGCTCATGATTTCTGGTTACATCGCCCAAGAGGTCTGGGAGATTGCCAGCAATGCCATTGACCAATTGATGGACAGGGAAATGGCAGAAGAAGATCGCCTCAAAATTTTTTCCATTGCCACCGGACATGCGCAAGTCGATGATATCCACGACCTGCGGACCCGCATGTCTGGGAATTGGACGTTCATCCAATTTCACATGTCGTTGGACCCCAACATGACCTTGAAAGAAGCCCATGATATTGCTGATGACGTCGAAGATCGTATCTTAAAGGCATTCCCAGATGCAGAAATTTTCATCCATCAAGACCCCCAAGGCTTGGCGGAAGAACATGACGCACTGGCCCACCAGATTACTTAGAAAATTTCCCATATATTGGGATCTGGTTGGTTGGCAGCCCCTCGCTTGGCAGAGGATTCTTCCAAGCAAGCCAATTCCCGCTCTTTCATGTCCAATAGGTGAGACATGATTGATGTTTCTGCCCCGCCATAAAGATTCTCTGGAAGATTTGGGTAAATTCGAAGACGAAGATCAGCCAGTGATTGGGGCTTATCATCGAGCATATCAAAAATCTCCAGCTCCCGTTTCTGGCGATGTTTCATTAATATTTCGAGCCGTTCCTGCGGCTTTTTGATTGGATCACCATGGGTGGGAATAAGTAGGTTTGCATGAAGCCGGTATAATTTTCTCATCGACCCTCGATATTCCTCCATGCTCCCTTCAGGCTGTATGATGGCCGTGCTCGACCAGCCCATCACTGTGTCGCCCACAAAGACCTTACCTTCCCCGCACCATTCAAAAGCAACATGGTCAAAACAATGACCAGGCGTGTGATGCACCTGAAGAACAAAATTCCCAACAGAAATCTTGTCATCCTGTTTGATGGAATGATGCGCAAGCTGATCATGGAAGCGCGATGGGGCAGCCCGCCAAGCTTGGTCTGGATTAATGGGGTAGGCAAGTATGGGAACGCCTAGGCGTTCTGCCAAAAAGGGGGCCATTTCCGCATGATCACCATGGCGGTGGGTCAGCAAAATGGCATCAATATGGCGGCCTTGCGTGGCCTCCATGATATGCTGGTAATGCGCTTCTAGTGCAGGGCCTGGATCAATCACCACGCATGATTTCTCATCCCCAAAAACATGGCTTTGGGTTCCAGGACCTGTGAATGGGCCGGCATTATCTGCCAGAATGGTTGAGATCATGAGTTCCCCACTTCATAAGTAACGATATTGCCCCATTTTGGGGCCTTAAGGAGAATAGCGTGCCCAAATTACCGGCATTCAACAAGTTCATGCCAAATTCCTTGTTCTGGCGGGCCATGATGATTTTGGTCACGCCCATCATCTGCACACAATTGCTCCTTGCCTTCATATATATCGATGGCGACCTTCAACGACAGGCAGACAATAACGCCAAATTTCTCTTTGGTGAAATTCAGGTCATGGAGCAGCTTGTTGGCCAAAATTCCTTTGCCCTCAGCGATGCCGAAGCCGTCATTCGCGGCACCTATGCCAATAATATTGTTGCCCTGGAGGCAGACAAAGACCTTCCCGCATCAAGCGATCCATTCTGGTTTGCTTTTCGCAACCTTGCCATCAAAAAGGCCATTCTCAACAACTCACCTTACCCCACCTCCGTGTTGTTCGATGATCATGGCGAATATGTCAGCATTTTCATGCGCACCTCCCAAGGCCCTTGGGCAGCCCGTGTCGAAACAAAGAGCATGATCACATCCAAATGGCACTTCATCTTGGTGCAATCATTGATTGGAGCGGTCATATTCGTGCTTTTGGCCGGGCTATTTTTAAACAACCAAGTGCGTCCTATCTTGCGCCTTGCCCGCGGGGCAGAACGTTTTCGAAGAAGTGGCAAACCCATGGCGCTTCGTGTTCGTGGTGCCCGAGAAGTGCGCCGCGCGATCAGCGCCTTCAACAGCATGCAAGAAGGCATCGCACAATCTTTTGAAGTGCGCACCGCCATGCTGACCTCAGTAAGTCATGATTTGAGAACACCCCTAACCCGAATGCGATTGGAACTCGCCATGATGCCCGATAATGACGCCCGCAAAGGATTGGAGCGGGATATTGCAGAAATGGAGGGCACCATCATGACTTATATCCAATATATTAAAGATGCCCGTCATGAACCTATTGCCAACAAGAAACTTAGCGATTTCGTCAAGCAAGCATCTGAACCTTTTGCCAACATGCACCGCATTCAAATTGGGTTAACCAATGGTGACAAGATGATCGATATTCACCCCGATGCCATGCGGCGCTGCTTGACCAACATCATCCAAAACGCCTGTGACCATGGGCAACAGATCCTCATTCATAACCATTGGACTGCCGAGGACTTGGTTCTTGAAATTGATGATGACGGGCCAGGCATAGCTAAGGAGCAACGCGAGGAAGTACTGCGCCCCTTCACAAAAGGCAGCAAAGACAATGCTGGGCGATATGGTGGTATTGGTCTTGGCCTATCCATTGCCAGTGACATCATTGCCATGCATCAAGGAAGGCTTGAATTGGACGAATCCATGCTTGGGGGCCTTCGGGTCCGACTTAGGATCCCAATTCAGAATAGCTGACCACCATCAGGAACAGGGATATCTGGCGACAACAACACAACCTCACCATCTTTATCTGGAACGCCCAAACAAAGAATTTCAGACATGAATGGGCCAATTTGCCTTGCTGGAAAATTCACCACAGCGATGACCTGCCGGCCAAGGAGATCCTCCGGAACGTAATGTTTGGTAATCTGTGCTGAGGATTTTTTTATGCCCAAAGCACCAAAATCAACCCAAATTTTGATGGCAGGCTTACGGGCCTCCGGAAAAGCTTCTGACTTTACGATGGTGCCCACCCGCACGTCGATTTTCTCAAAATCAGCAAAATCAATTTTTGGCCTTATGTCTGTCATGCCGTTGAGGGTTTTTCTTCTTTCCTGGAACGAC
>DKOD01000150.1:26204-27161 GCA_002469865.1 Alphaproteobacteria bacterium UBA7371
CCTTGATCCAGCAATGCCATGGTTTTGGTGAGGTTTTCATCATCATGCACAAGCTTCTGCAAAGCCCGATCATAAAGAGCCACCAATTGAATATCCCGACTTGCCCGACAATCATGAGCCTCAAACTTGGATGCATCCGCAATCCAGCTCAGGGATTGGGCAAGACTTCCGGCCTTGCACAAGGCCATTAGAGGGTTTGCTAGGGTTCTGCGGCGCAAGACCTTCAACCCGGAACGATAGGGATAGCTCGCCTCTAGACGGGCACAAAGACCCTCGAGCATGGCAGAATGCCCTGCCTCTTCCTCGGCAACAGCAGTGAGCGCAGCCTCATCAAGCTGGTCACGAAAGGACATCAAGAGATCTTTTTCGCTGACAATATCTTTTCTAAGGTTTGCCGATGTTACATCTGCACGCTCAGCGATCCAGGCTGGACGAAACCCGTGCCCCTCTTCGAGCAGGTCAAAATAAGCAGAAAAAATTCGGTCCAACCGTTTCGCACGCGCCATGAAGGTCTCCTTTTGAGGACTGCCCGTAAGTATAGCTCTGTCTTAATTCTTGGCCAATTCTGCCGAGCGCTTTGCACAAGCTTCCATCGCAGATGCGATGGTTTCACGCAGGCCTGGTTTGGCCTCAAGCACATCCAGCGCTGCTTGTGTGGTGCCACCAGGCGATGCCACGTTGCGTTTTAATTCCTCAGGGTCCGGCAGGCCTTGCAGCAAAAGGTTACCTGCCCCCCTGATGGTGCGGGCGGCAAGTTCCCGTGTCATTTCGGCAGGCACACCAAGCCTTTGCGCCTCTTCGGCCATGAAATGGGCCAACAAGAAGAGATAAGCAGGTCCAGAGCCTGACAGGGCGATGATACCATGCATCTGCGCCTCATCATTAATCCATGCCACATGGCCCATCGCCTGCAACAATTCATGCACTTGGCCTCGTACCGAAAGGTCATCACTGCCC
>DKOD01000156.1 GCA_002469865.1 Alphaproteobacteria bacterium UBA7371
TCATTGACCGCCAACACCTTACGCTCGGGCGCACCGGTCAGGAGCCGCAAATAGCGTGGCGCCGACATGTCAAAGACGCAAGTTAAATGGCTGCAGGTGACGAGGTTGGTCATCAGGCCTCCCCCAACCAACAGGCTGCACGGCCAGATTGCATGATGGGCTGTTGTTCGAGGCATTTGTCCATCACCTTGTGACATCGCGGGGCAAAGGCGCAGCCCTTGGGCAATTTGTTCAGCGCCGGCATGGAACCTTCGATCTGTCGCAGCATTTCATGCCGGCTGTCGGCATCAATGCGGGGCATGGAAGCAATTAAGCCCTCGCTATAGGGGTGTTTTGGGTGGGCCAATAATTCTGAGACACCGGCAATTTCCACTGGCCGGCCAGCATAAAATACCGCCACACGATCGCAGCTATTGGCAATCACGCCAATATCATGGGTGATCAACATCACGCCCAAACCACGCTTTTCACAAAGGTTGCGGATCAATTCCAGGATTTGAGCCTGGACCGACACATCAAGGGCGGTGGTGGGCTCATCGGCAATTAATAATTCAGGTTCACCGGCCAGGGCCAGGGCAATCACAACGCGTTGGCGCATCCCGCCGGAGAATTCATGGGGGTAGGCATCCAGCCTGCTGGGGTCGAGCCCCACTTCCTCAAAGGATGCGCGGGCGCGTTCTTCTGCTTCACTTTTGCCAATGGGAAGGTGGGTGCGCATGGTCTCGGTGAGCATGTCACCCACACGTTTTAGTGGGTTAAGGCTTGTGAGGGGATCCTGAAAAATCATGGATATATGTTTGCCACGTAAGCCTTCAGCCTTGCCGATGATGGAGACACCATCAAAAAGAATATCACCCTTAGTGATCTTGCCCGGTGGTTCCAGCAGCCCCATGACGGCATTGCCGGTCATGGATTTTCCGGCCCCGGATTCCCCAATGATGCCAAGGATCTCACCACGCCCAACATGAAGGGACACCCCATCGAGCACCCGAAGGTCCCCATGGCGGTTGGAAAAGGTGACCTGAAGGTCTTTGATATCGAGCAAATGGGTCATTTCAACTTCGGGTTTAAAGCATCACGCAGCCAATCACCCAACAGATTGACCGATAATGCGATGAGCAGAAGGGTGAGGGCTGGAAACAACAAAATCCACCATTCGCCTGCAAACAGAAAGTCCTGGCCAATCCGGATCAAGGTTCCAAGGCTTGGTTCGGTGGGTGGTGCCCCCACGCCAAGGAAGGAAAGCGTCGCTTCAGCGATAATGGCCAGTGCCAAAGAGATGGTGGCGATGACCAAAACGGGGCTGACGATGCCTGGCAGGATATGGCGAAACATGATGGCAAGATGGCTTCGGCCCAACACCCTTGCTGCTTGCACATATTCTTTTTCTTTTTCCAATAGGGTGGAGGAGCGTACGGTTCTGGCGAATTGCACCCAGTCGGAAAGGCCGATGGAAAGAATAAGGATGATCGTGGCCATGCCTTCACGCTGGTCAGGGGGCACCAAACCCCGGGCAATGCCGGCCACGAGCATGGCAATGAGGATGGAGGGAAAGGTAAGCTGCACGTCAGCAAGGCGCATCACCACCGCATCAACCCAGCCACCACGATAGCCTGCAACAAGCCCTAAAGTGACGCCAAGAACCATGGCGAGCCCCACGGCCAGGATTCCAACCATGAGGGAGATCCTCATGCCATAAAGCATGGCTGAGACAAGATCCCTACCCTGATCATCGGTACCAAGAACAAAATAATCACCGGTGAATTGGTTGGCAGAAAAGGGGGGCGTGAACCCATTCATCAAATTAAGGCTGCCTGCATCAAAGGGGTTGGTGGGAGAAATCCAGGGCGCAAAAAGAGCAGCCAGCCCCAGAACCACAAAAACCACGCTTGATATGACCGCCACCGGGTTGGTGCGGTAGGAGTAAAAGAGGTCCGACTGCCACCAATTGCCCATTATTTGCCACCCCCCGCCCCGGAACGAATACGCGGGTCGATGGCAAAATAGGCCATGTCGACAATGAGGTTGATGGTGACAAACATGAGGGCCACCAAAATCAAATAGGCGGACATCACCGGGATATCCACGAAATAGACGGCATTGATGAACATCAAGCCAATGCCAGGCCATTGAAAGACCGATTCCGTGATGATCGCAAAGGCGATGATGGAGCCCAGCTGAAGGCCTGCGACGGTGATCACGGGAAGCAGCGTGTTGGGCACGGCATGGCGCTGGTGGATGGATTTGGTGTGCAGGCCCCGGGCAAAGGCAAAACGTATGTAATCCTCCCGAAGCACCTCGAGCATTTCTGAGCGAACAAGGCGCATGATCAGGGTCATCTGATAGAGCCCCAAGGTTACAGCCGGCAGAACCAGTGACCTCAAGCCCTCGATGGTCAAAAGCCCGGTGTCCCAACCGCCAATATCTGTTGTTTCACCACGGCCGAAGGATGGCAACCAACCAAGCTCCACGGAAAACACCCAGATGAGAAGAATGCCGATCAAGAATGTTGGTAGGGACACGCCAATCAGGGATGTGGACATCACAAAATTTGCCAACCAGCCGCGTCGGTTGATGGCGGTATAGACCCCCAAAGAGATGCCCAGCACCATGGCAAAAATCGCCGAAATAAGGGCAAGCTCTAAGGTGGCAGGCAAGCGTTCAGAAATCATGTCCGCCACCGGCACGCCGGTGCGGTAAGAGACGCCAAAATCCCAGGACAAAACTTTGCCCACAAACCGAATATATTGCACCGGAAGTGGGTCATTTAGGCCCAGCCGTTCGGTTAAAATGGCACGATCTTCTAAGGTGGCTTCCTGACCGAGAAGGTTTTCGACCGGGTCGCCCACAAAACGAAACATGGAAAATGCCACAAAGGCCACCAACAGCAGAACAAGGCTTGATTGCAGAAGCCTTTGGATGATGATCAGCGCCATATGTCCGTTCCAAACAAAAAGACCATGGCTGTTCCCAGCCATGGTCTTAATTTCTCTTACTTCTTGTAGGTCATGTATTTGAAGAATGGTTGGTCTTCGGGCTGCACATCAAAATTGATGTTGTCCTTCATGCCCCAATTCAGGATCTGGTGGTGGATTGGCAGGTAAAGCTGATCTTCCTGAACCTGCGCCCAGATTTTTGCGATGGTTGCATCGCGCTTTCCCAGATCTGTTTCTGATTCAAGTGACACAATCATCTCATCGATTGCAGCATTGGAATAGCCTGTGTTGTTCCAAGAGCCACGTTTGTCGGTGGTGGTGTGGACCAGGAAGTTGAACACATAATGGGAATCGAACGGCGGAACACCCCAACCGAGCATGTAGAAGTCGGTGGTTTTGTTTTTGATCATTGGGAAGTGCTGGGCCTTTGGTTTGGCATCCAAGGTTACCTTGACACCAATCTGACCGAGCATGCCCACAGCTGCCTGACAAATGGCTTCGTCATTGACATAGCGGTCGTTCGGGCAGTTGAGGGTGAGGCCAAAACCATCACCATAACCGGCATCGGCCAGCATCTTTTTGGCCATGTCGATGTCGGTGGCAGGAACTTTGTCCAATGCTTCGGTCCAACCATTCACAAATGGTGGGATGATCACGCCGGTGGGCTGTGATTGCTCACGCATGACGATTTTTTTGATGGCCTCCCGGTTGATCGCCATGTTCATGGCCCGGCGCACATTGACATCGGCCAATGGGTTTTTGCCTTCCACATTATCGGTTTTGAGGTCATCGGCAGCTTGGTTCATGCCAAAGAATATGGTCCGGTTTTGTGGCGCATTGACCACCTTCAGGCCATCGGTGCCCGCAACACGCGCGAGATCCTGAACCGGCACATCCTGGATGTAATCAACTTCGCCGGAAAGCAGGGCGGCCACACGGGTCGCTGAGGATTGAATCGGTGTGTAGATCACCTCGGTTACTTCCAATGGGAATTGGCCCTTACCCCAATAATTTTCATGGGCCTTCAGGACGGTTTTTTCATCCTGCTTTCTGGAAACCAATTGATAGGCACCGGTGCCATTGGTGTTGGTGGTTGCATAATTAACCTCACCATTGGCCACATCTTGTGGGTTGGATGCGTCGTTTTTTTCCGCCCAGTCGGAATCCATCACAAAGAGGTTGGTAAAATTATTCACCAATAGTGGGTTGGGCCCGTTGGTTTCAAAATCAACGGTCAAATCGTCGACCTTGCGCACTTCTTTAACGGAAGAAAGCAGTTCCTTCATGCCAGAGGTCGGCTTCATGGCACGGTTGAACGAATAAACCACATCATCGGCGGTCATGGCGGCGCCGTCATGGAAGGTCACGTTTTCGCGCAGCTTGAAGCGCCAAACATTTGGGTTGTCGGCAAGTGGCGCCCAGCTGGTGGCCAGGGCAGGTACGATGTTGCCAGCCATGTCGCGATGGACCAATGGCTCGTAAATTTGATGGGCCAGGGTGTGGGTTGGCCCTTCATTTTGGGCATGCGGGTCCAAGGTGAGCGAGTCACCGGCCCGGGCCCATCGTAAGGTTTCGGCAGAAACCGCCGTGGATAGGGCAATGGC
>DKOD01000110.1 GCA_002469865.1 Alphaproteobacteria bacterium UBA7371
TATGAGGTTGCCGAAACGAAGGTAATGCAGGTTTTGGACGCAGCCCGTAAGCACGAGCATCCATTAAAATGCACCATGGAAAAAGATAGCTGAGACAATATTCGGCAAAAATAATTTTGTGGTTTGACGTGGACGCTATCTCGCGCCACATTTAATTCTAGCAACAAACCAGAGGGTGGATGTCTTGGCCAGTTTTGACCGGGAACTTGAGAACAGCTTAAAACGAGCTTTGACCATTGCAGCAAAGCGTGGCCATGAATTTGCAACATTAGAACATTTGCTTTTGGCGCTTTGCGATGATGCCCATGCCCAACAGGTCATGCTTGGCTGTGGCTTGGATGTGCCAGCCTTGCAAACAAATATTGATGAATTTTTGTTGGAGCAGTTCGACAACTTGCCTCTTCCCGAAGAAAGCGATCCTCGTCCGACCTCTGCCTTTCAGCGCGTGGTGCAACGTGCCGCCATTCATGTGGAATCTTCTGGGCGCGGCGACGTGAATGGCGCAAATATTCTGGTGGCAATTTTTGCAGAACGCGAATCCCATGCGGTTTATTTCTTGAACCAATTGGGTGTGACCAGATTTGATGTGGTGAATTATATAAGCCATGGCATGCCCATGGATTCGGCTGGTCAAGATCGGGTTCGTCAGGATGCTGAACCGGTTAGTGAAGCCCCAGATGATGCGAATGACCCACTGAAGCAATATTGTGTGAACCTTAATGAAAAGTCGCGCTCAGGTCGTGTGGATCCGCTAATTGGGCGTGACCAAGAAATCATGCGCACGGCTCAGGTCCTAGTTCGTCGCCGCAAAAACAACCCTTTGTTGGTGGGGGACCCAGGTGTCGGTAAGACCGCCATTGCTGAGGGTTTGGCACGGATGATTGTTGAGGGAAATGTCCCTGATATTCTCAAATCCGCAGAGATCTTTGCCCTCGATATGGGCGCACTTTTGGCCGGCACACGCTACCGGGGTGACTTTGAGGAGCGTCTTAAGGCGGTCATCAGCGCCTTGGAAAAGCAAGACAAAGCTATTTTGTTTATTGATGAGATTCATACCATCATTGGTGCTGGCGCCACATCCGGTGGTGCCATGGATGCATCCAATTTGCTCAAGCCAGCCCTGCAGGAAGGCTTGCTGCGCTGCATAGGATCGACCACCTATAAAGAATATCGGCAGATTTTTGAAAAAGACCGAGCACTTTCTCGTCGTTTTCAAAAGATTGATGTGGTGGAGCCAACTGTTGATGTTGCCCGAAAGATTCTCACCGGTCTCAAACCATATTTTGAAGAACATCATGACGTGCGTTTCACCAATGATGCCATCAAAACCGCGGTGGAATTGTCTGACCGTTATATTCGTGACCGCCGACTTCCCGACAAAGCCATCGACATCATTGATGAGGCCGGTGCGGCGCAGCAACTGCTGGCACAGTCACGCCGCAAGAAGGTGATTGGCGTTAAGGAAATTGAAAAGGTTGTGGCCTCCATTGCTAGGATTCCGCCAAAGAGCGTGACCCAGAGCGAGTCTGAAGTGCTTGAAGGACTCAAAACATCCCTGGAACGGGTTGTTTATGGGCAAAGTGATGCCATTGATGCCCTGGTTCAAGCGGTGCAAACATCCCGTGCCGGATTGCGTGAGCCGGATAAGCCTGTGGGCAATTACTTGTTTGCCGGTCCTACCGGCGTGGGCAAAACAGAAATTGCCCGCCAGCTGGCAAGTCACTTGGGCATTGAACTCATCCGCTTTGACATGTCTGAATATATGGAACGCCACACGGTTTCGCGGCTTATTGGTGCGCCGCCCGGATATGTGGGTTTTGACCAAGGCGGATTGCTTACTGATGCGGTTGATCAACACCCCCATTCGGTGTTGTTGCTTGATGAAATTGAAAAAGCCCATCCTGACATTTTCAATGTTCTGTTGCAGGTGATGGATTCTGGTCGTTTGACAGATCAGAATGGCAAAACGGTCGATTTCAGAAATGTTATCATTGTCATGACCAGTAATGCTGGTGCACGTGATTTGCAGCGCACGGCCATGGGTTTTGCCAATGCGGTGGGGCAAGATGATGCCTCGGGTGCCATCAACCAAACATTCTCTCCTGAATTCCGCAACAGGCTTGACGCCATTATCTATTTCAATGCGTTGGTCCCTGAAGTTATGGGTTCCATTGTGGAGAAATTCCTCATGGAGCTTGAGGGTCAATTGATGGAGCGTAAGGTTGAGATTAAGACCAGCCCTGACGCCATCGCTTGGCTTGCTGAAAAGGGTTATGATCCGCTTATGGGTGCGCGCCCCTTGGGCCGTGTGATCCAAGAGCATATCAAAAAACCATTGTCCAATTTGCTGCTTTTTGGTGTGCTCAAGGATGGTGGCGTTCTTTCCATTAGCGTGGAAGAAGACAAAATCAAACTCGAGGGGCGCCCCCATGATGGGCGCGGCAAGGGCAAATCACGCCAGCAAAAAGTCGATGCCTAGACCGCCCACATCGAGTCGGAATCACCTAGAGCGAACGGATATTGCGGAAGCTTCAACGGGTGAATGTGCGGCGGGTCGCTGAACCGTGAAATCTTCTATTCGCTGCGTGACGCAAAAAAGTTTGCGGGGTCGTTCTTGCGCCACCATTGCCTGACATGATGATGCATTAAAAAAAGACGGCTAGGCGGAGACTTTATCGCTTAGTCATCGCCTAACGGCAGAATTTAAATACAGCGATTTAACAAAACCCCAGCATTTCAAAGCTCTACACGCCAGGTAAGTTGACCCTTGCAATTGATGCCTAGCCATCTTCTTTGCGGAAGGGTGTCATTTCTTGATATTCGTTGATGGCCCGATCCACCATGCCTGTTTCATGCCTTAAAAAGTTTGCAACAGCATCGGCCAATCCTAAGTGCTGAACATAATGGATGGAGTGGGTTGCGACGGGTTCAAAGCCCCGGGCAATTTTGTGTTCCCCTTGAACACCTGCCTCAACATGGGAAAGATTATGTGAAATGGCATGTTCAATGGTCTGGTAATAGCAAAGTTCAAAATGCAGACCATCCAATCTTTTGATGCAGCCCCATTGGCGGCCAAACAAACTATCCGAGCCACACATGCTCCAGGCCCCGGCAACCATTTTATCGCCATCAAATGCCGCTGACAGACGGAGGCAAGACCCCATGCGCTCTTGCAGCAAAGCGAAGGTGTCGCGGTTGAGGTATGCCTGTCCCCATTTTCTATCCACGGTGGCATCATGGGCCTGACAAAATCCGTCCCAATGCTCAGGCTTGATATCGTCACCACAAAGAAATTCGATGCGCAGGCCCGAATCCTGAACCTTGGCACGCTCTTTGCGAATTTGTTTTCTTTTTCGTGAGTTGAGGGCAGCCAGAAAATCATCAAAATCTTTGTAATTTCGGTTATGCCAATGAAATTGCAGATCCTTGCGCAACATGAATGGTGGTTTGGTCTCGTTCGCTTCACCGCGTGCAAACAAAAGATGAAATGAAGAAAATTGCTGTTGGTCCAGCCATTGGGCAAGCACGCCAAACATATCCCCCAATTGATCCTGGTGGGGTGTGATGAGCCTCTGACCGGGAACAGGGGTAAAGGGGATGGCACTTAATAATTTGGGGTAATACCTGCCCCCAGCTTGTTCAAAAGCCCGGGCCCAAGCATGATCAAAAACATATTCGCCATAGGAATGGCTCTTGGCATAAAGCGGCAATAAGGCCCTGGCATCGCCATCTTTTTCCAAGATGAGATGGGCAGGTTGCCAGCCCGTCTCGCTGCTTGCCGCGCCGCTTTCTTCCAGTGCAACGAAAAAGTCGCGCCGCAGGAAGGGGCAGCGATTTCCCTCATCCCCAAGCAAGCGTGACCATGAAGATGCATCGACGGACTGGGCGGAATCATGAACCTTCACATGCCAAGTCATGGCAAGGGATCATGAGGAGATGAATGTAGCCTCGATTTCAACGGGAGCTCCTAGGGGTAATGATGCCATGCCCACAGCGGCGCGCGCATGGGATCCTCGGCTTTCGCCAAGGATATCACTCAACATTTCAGATGCGCCATTGATGATTTTGGGATGGTCTTTGAAGTCAGGGGTCGATGCCACAAATCCGCGAATAATGAGGCAACCCATGATGCGTCCAAGATCATCATCAACTGCCTGGGAGAGTTGGGCAAGAATATTGATGGTGCAAAGCTTTGCGGCCTTCACGGCTTCTTCAATGCTCATGTTATCTCCGACAACACCCTGATGCATGAGTTTGCCATCCTGCAAGGGAAGTTGGCCTGAAATGGCGATCTGTTGGCCCAAATGACGGTAAGGAACATAAGCGGCAAGAGCTGCAGGAGCCGCAGGAAGTTCTTGGCCTGTTTTTTCAAATACGAGTTGTTTGATGGAAATCATGATGTGCCTCCCCGGGACAAATCTCTTGCTTGTGCCAATACTGACCGAAACATTTTCAAAGTCAGCCTGTTTGTGTTCATGTTGTAGCGCGAACAATGGTAGCTGTCCTGCACCAAATATGGCCCCACCGAATGTGTCGCGCCATGGGCAAACTTACCTTCACTCATTTTCCCACCAAGGCTTTTGAAAATATTATCATGGGCAAGTTTGCCAAGGGCAAGGATAACTTTCAGGCGTCTCATCGCCTTGATTTCATTGCTTAGGTAAATCCGACAATTGTTGGTCTCAGTGGCAATGGGCTTGTTTTCAGGGGGCACACAACGCACCGCGTTGGTGATCCGAAGATTATTTAACATCAGGCCATCTTGAGCATGGCCTTCATATCTTCCCGTCGCCAAATCAAGCTCCAGCAGCAAGGGGTATAATGTGTCGCCAGCCCCATCGCCGGTGAAGGGGCGGCCAGTTGCATTGGCACCACGCAGGCCGGGTGCCAGGCCCACAATCAACATTTCAGCTTCCAAGGGGCCAAAACTTTGAACGGGTCGGTTGTGCCAGGTGGGCTCTTTTTCCTGCCATTGGGCGCGAAAGCTGGCCAACCTTGGGCAAGATCCACAATTATGCGGCGGCTCAATCAATATTCGTCTGCACTCATGCCTTGGGACGGTTCGTGATGGTTGGTGTTATCTTGGCGACCAAATTGTTCACGCAGATCATCCAAGTCTAGGAAAAAGTCTGCCTGCCGGCGAAGCTCATCGGCAATCATGGGTGGCGAAGATTTGATGGTCGACATCACGGTGACCCTAACAGCTCGGTGCTGCAAAGCTTCCACAAGCCTTCGAAAGTCACCATCGCCTGATATGATGATGGCATGGTCAATTCGGTTGCTAAGCTCCATGGCATCCACCGCCAATTCAATATCCATATTTCCTTTTATTTTTTCCCGCCCTTGGGCGTCGGTGTATTTTTTTGTTGGTTTTGAAATGATGGTATAGCCATTATAATCCAACCAATCGACCAACGGCCTGATGGGGGAATATTCCTGCTCGTCAAACATAGCAGTATAATAATAGGCACGAATGAGGCGGCATTTTTTTGCCAATTCTGAACGTAGACGGCGGTAATCGATGTCAAATTCAAGGGCCCGGGCCACGGCATAGAGGTTTGAGCCATCGATGAACAACGCCGTGCGCTCATCGGGATATACCGGCAGCTTATCTTGCATGCTAATAACCTAAAAAATATTAAAAATATAAATTGGTTATGACTGTTCCCGCATGGCACTTCAAGGCATGTGGCTGGAG